>NZ_JAIWOI010000355.1 GCF_020217005.1 Rheinheimera sp.
CATGTCATTCATGTTGACCTGTCAAAACCTGTAGGCGGTGCAAAAGATGTGAACTCGTGGGAAATTCAGTTGAAAGTTGAAGAGAGGTTTTAGTTGATTTGTATTTTCAGGTTAATGTCACAGAGCTGAAAATTTAAGCACAGTAGATGCTATCTTTGCACTGAAGCACACGTTGTTTTCTGAACGTTAGACTTTAGAAATAGGTGGATTCGTCCAATACAGTGCTCAATACGCTTGTAAGCCCCCAAAAAAAACGAATGTCCGCAAATAAGGCAAAGAAGAGGTTCGCTTTTTCGAGAGAGCCTGATCTGAATAGCCGATATTCGCTCATAGCACCGTTTTATGAATAACAAAACGAGTTGATGTAGATGCGCGACAGTTAATGAGAGATACGCATAAATTCTTCAAGGTTTTGCTGACCGTTTTTGCTCATGCTTACACCAACTTCAGGTGGCGCTTTACATCCAGCGGCAGACGTTGCAACGTGAGTTCTAACACTTCATCCGTAGTCGTTTTTGAGATCAGCTTATCTCTCGCTTTCAACTCCCTGACTTTTTGTATCAGCTCATCTTTGGTCTTACCTTTCTCACCCGCACAACGGCTAGTCAGCTTGCTCTCTTTAATCTTTAGGAGCTTGTCGTTTTTCTCAGCCAGCTCTTTTTGTAACGCCCCGGCATAATTCACTGAGTGGAAAATCGCCTGCATCTTCACACTCGCCACTCTTGCGACTTCAGACTTTGAAATTTCATAGGTAGACTTTTTAATGAAGTCTGTTTTTTTGCTGTGTTGACGGATATACCTGAGCTTTTGTTGATAGAGGCTTTGGATTGCCTCATACGCTGCACCAGAGCTATTTGAATCAGATACCCAATTCGGTCGGGCGGGTGGCGGGGTTGAAGCTATGAGCGCATCTTTATCAAGAAATTCATCTAAATAATCACTCATGCTGCTTGCCCTCGTTGTGCATCTGCTATCAATATCGTATCTTTCAGGTGTGTAATGAACTTGTCATATGTCGGGTTATTGCTGTTATGACGCAGCTCTTCCACGCGCCTTAGCGCCAATTTTACAGTGTGATAGTGTTGCTCTTTGATGAACCAGGGGAGTTCAGGGTTTCGACAGGCTGCCACATTCTGCTTGGTGTAGATAACAATACCATTGTAGTTACCCTCTGCGATATCCGCGTTCAGACACCCCAAGCATAATCTCGGCTGCGCATTTTGCCGCTGAGGTTCGCCGTTCACGCTGCACTTAGCGTTTTGCTGCGTCCCGTCCCGAAGCAGGCAACTTGCCCACGGATTTGATTTTATCGCCAAGACACGTTTTACAGCAGCCTGCGCAAGTTTTTCTTTCTGTTCTTCATTCGAGTAAACATGTGTTATCGCCATTGCTTTTGATAAGAATCGATCCACCCCTCCGGCATATTCGCGATTTTCATCTTCAATACTGTCCATGTGCAACCTCACCACTGAATTGATGACATGGCGGGTCGCTATTTGCTGGATAACTCGGTATTCCTTATCGCGGAGATATGCCATAAAAAAACGCTCATCAAGGTGTTTAAAATGAGCCCTGATAAACCGCCCGACGTCACCTCGATAACGCCTGAGCACCGCTTCTGCAAAGATATGCCGTAAGGCATGCGCGGTTGGATAAACCGCATCACCTAAAAGCTCACCTCGAACAAAACGCACGCTGGCCTTATCCAACTTCACTTCACCGCTTTTAAGCTTCGTCCTGGTATCCTCGCTTAAGTGAGCATCAAACAGTGCTGTGATATCGCTAGGCGCACTCCCATAGCTATAAGCTCTTAATGCATCACCAAATTGTTGGTGTTGGGCTTTCCCTTGCGTCAGCAAGACCCTTGGCAATGAATCATTTAGCTCTTTTTTCAGTTTCATTATAGCCCTCATGGGCGCTTCATCGAATCGATAAGTGGATTCAAGAGTGTTAAGGGCGGTTTCATCCTTCATCGTCATTGGTGCTTTACCTTTGAGGTGCTGCCATTCCTCGATATCTTTGAATATCGAATAATGATTGACAAAATTCGCCCAGCAAGTGGAGATGGCTTTTTGAATCTTTGGCGCCGAGTCTTCTTTTTGTTTTACCGTTGTTGCCCGATATATCGCTGGGTCGCTCTTAACCGCCACATTGAGATGCGCTAGTTGCGTTGCCAATATGTAACTGCCAAGCGTAATTTCTCTCGGTAGTGGGGTGTTGCTGCTGGTTTTGGGTACTTTCCATCGAACATGGAAACGCCATGGGGTGTATTGGTTGTCTAGTGGGTCGGGGTTGATTTCAACTTCGATATTGGACAGGTTAAATCCGTATTCACTGGCTCTCCACCCTGTCAGCCCTACAAATCCAGTAGTCCCAGCATCCTCAATCATGGAGGTCATTGTATTGAAGTAATGCTTACCCTCGGAATAGTGCTTATCTGGCGGTATGGGCAAGGTATTTGCCAGTGATTTAAGAAACGTCCTTATACCTTTGGTATCAGCAGGAATTTCCGTTTTCAGTTCTGATAGGATGCAATCGGTTATCGATTCAAACTCTGGCAATGTCACTGATAACGCCGCACCCTCATCAGGTAACGAGTATTTGCATAGTGTCGCTTGATATTCTTGCCAAATGGCGTGTTTGCATTTGCCATGCTCACCAAACAAATCAACAAATAACAGCGCCCGAATAAATTCCTGTGCATCATAGCGCTTAGGGAAATGACACTTTGCAGCAATACGGTTGATGGTATCGAGCTTGAAGGCATTGACGATTCGCTCTGCCGAAACATATGCCTCAAGAAACTGCTGATGCACGAACGCCTCGATAGCAACTAATATCTCCACTCTTCGCTTGTTTCTCTCATGAGACTCCCGAATCGCCTCAATAGATTTCCCATAAAGCACTTGCCCAAATAAACTATTCATTGATATTTTATCAAGCGCGAATTTCTTTTCGTGTTGCTGTATTTCAAATAACGCCTTATAGGCATGTCGGATCGCACTGATGTAGGCGTAGTGATTCTCGAAAAGGTGCAGGCAATGGTCGATGTAATGCTTACCAGCATCCAACCCCAAATAGTTAAAGCTCCTCCCTTCTTGGTAATCTAATCGCGTCATATCCATGATGGATAAGCACGCCCCATTAAGTGCAGAAAGCAATTTCTTTTCAGAGATATAACCAACAACATTAGTCACACCATATTGGTTAAGGATCTGCCTGAGTTTCTTAAGCGTCAGCGGCTCGAATCGATTGGCGAAAGCTGGCGCAGACAAACGTTTTTTTGCCCCTACGATGGAGACATCGTGCGTGAGGCAAAAACCATAAAATCCCTCTACATCTGTAACATCGAGTAGGTCTAACTGCTGTTCCTGCAGGTAATGAAAAAGCAACGCGAGTTTGTCGATGATTTGACGATAAGCTATGTGGTGTACCTTTTTTCCTAATGCCACCTCAAGCCATATGAACTTGGCAAACTCTATGAGATTGAGCAAAATTAACTGCCCTTGAAATCTGACGGTGACCGTCTCGGCAAATTGCACGAAGGTCTGTTCAAATATCTTAAAATCAACAGTGACAGTTTGTATTGGATTTTTAAATCGCCACACATTGTCAGTCAGCGCGGCGTTATCCTGTGGGGATAACTGTACGAGCTTATTTTGCATCAGTGTCGATAGGGGGGTATTGGTCAATAATTGCGAGGCATGAGGGGCGATTGGCATATAAGCTTCCTACGAAAGCTGAGCAGTAAAATGTGGTGGCAAATGCGACTGGTATTGGTCGTACATGGCTTGACCTTTATCAAGGCTTGCTTTTGAGAAGCGCGTATTATCAAACAGGCTCTCTATCCATTCGGCGGTAGGCAGTGCACTGAAGAATAAAAACTCTGGTGCACATTCTCGCAGCAAGATGTGTTTTTCCTGCAGCTGAGCTAAAAAGTGCTTCAGTTTTAGCACAGTTTCAGGGCTGTCTTGAATGTATATTGTATCAGGTAAATCGCCGTCAATTTGAGCACCTGCGCTGACAAGCCCTAGCTCATCTACACGACCATTGGTTTGCTCAGTCACGATTTTAAGGCACCCCAACACATCATTGGCTCGTGTCTTAATATGCTCAACCGCTTTGTTAAACTCGCTCTCAAAAAGCTGTTTATCACTTTCGCTTGCTGTAAAGACGTTCACGTATAAATCCCGCATCACCGCTCGGGTGACACGTCCGCAATTGTTCTGCCACTCGTGGTTCACCTCAACCAGATAATGGTCTCGCTCCGTCTTATTGGTATGGCTTCGTGGGTTAATTAGGCTTGCTGGGTCAAAACTGTTTGAACCTGCGTACACTGCACTCGTTTTGATATGAGCAAAACCAAAAAATTCTATAGGCAAAGTCATTTCAAAGGTTTTTTTAGCTCTTTGATCAATTCGATAGTTTACGCCGTTGCAAAGTATTGCCCGCATCGCCTTAGGAAACACAGGAGCCACTCGCTGAGTTTGGTGTTTTTCATTAATGATATGCCATAATGCAGTGTCTGTGCAGGCGATACACAATAAGCCCGTTAGATTGACAGGGCAGCAACGCTCAACTTTAATCTTTGGCGTTAGCGGCTTATCTTGCTCCACCAGTGCCGTCACATCTTTAATATATCGAAGCACTGCTTTGCCAATATCATCATTGGTTTTTAAGGTCTCGACTTGGTGCACATTATTTTTGGCGCGACCTTTAAAATAATCACTCTCAATGTGGGTGATAGTGCCATTTACGCGCCTAACAAATTTAAAATCGCGCAAGGTAAGCTTTGGGATGTCACTTCCTTGCACTGTCTGATAAGCCATCAGGTAGCTAAACAGTAATGACTCAACCAGTGAGGTTGGTATTGCAGCATTGTCAGGAAGGGTTGCAGCGTGAAGCGCAAGCTGCTTTAAAAAGCCAACACCAAATAACCCTACTTCTTGTCTAGAGGTGAAGAATCTGGTTGGTGGATTTTTTTCTGTCGTTGTTATCGGTTGGTTTGCCAGTAGTTTGTCGAATATTTTTTTTCGATATTGGGGGGAAACCTCGGCAAAGACAATCAATTCCAGCGCATTCTTTAAGTGAGAAATATCATCAATCAGTGGCACCAACTTTTGTCTGAGACGATTAAGCATTCTGGCCTTCGCCCTCTCGATATAGTATGACTGTATTTGACCATCAGGTGAGGTAACATTTGCTAATACCGGAATGTCTTCTGGCGAAATGCCTGCCAGCCTGAAACTATTAATGAGCGCATCTTTACATGACTGTATATACATAAGTGCATTTTCGATGGTAATGCGAAATGAATTCATCAGTGCTTTAGGTGAGCCTATTCGAGTATATAACTCATGCCCGATACCAATATCATCACGGCGAAGCCAAGTCTGTTGTGAAAACCATTGATTAAGATTTCTCGCATCAGCCTCCTCCCATGGCGCAACAGATGTTTTTGCCAGAGTTACCAGATATTCGCGTTCGTAATCGGTGAGAGTTTCAGTAAACGCGCCAAGTGCCAGCGCGTCTACTATTATGAATTTGAGTGAAGAAAGCCCTGTGGATTGGGTTTTCACGCCATCCTCATTGACTCGCCACGCCTCATAATCTTTAGGCCAGGTGAAACGGTTTTCATCGGTCAGATCTATGACATCCAGATAGCGCCACACATGCTGACATACCTTTAGAGCTGTTTTTCTTCCTTCTGAAAAATCATCCGTCATCAAGTAGCGATACGCTGCAGCATTGAATGCGCCAAATAACAACTGACGTGTTTGGCAATGTTCTGGCGCTAGCGTGATTGTGAACGCCGCGTGGTGAGTATATTTGGGGAAATGTAGCGCAGTGGCTTTAGGGTTGTAGGGAAGTTGAATGATGTCCTGATTCGTCAGGAGCTCCTTCGCTATTAGCGCCTGCTCATCCAATAACGCTTGTTGCAATTGCATGTCAGAGAATGCCTTTTTGGAATGCGTATCTACAATATCAGTCATAACGCACCCCTGGGCTAAACTTCTCTTTGATGTGACAGCTTCGTATGTACGTTTTAGTAGTTTCGGGCGCACTACCGTCTTTGGCGTTATGCCCCATCAGCTTCGCTACGAGCAGGTAGACCGCTGATGTGGGTGTAACGCTGTCGATTTTTACGCGATTCTCTCTACACGCATCGTAAAACTTATCTGTACCAAAGCTATGCCTTAAGATATGACCCGTATGATCATCTTCCAGCATCTGCACATGCTCTGGTAAAGCACCACTTCTCTGCAATTCCAACACTTTCTTTTTAGCTCGCGTAAATGCTCTCGATGCCGCGTTTTCGGCAATCGGCGTACCGCAACCCCCGTAGCTAGCATTAAGTAGTAGGGTGTTCTCAGCTGATTCAGGGCGCTCATTGTCATAATAGAACTTGTAGCGCTCTAAAAGGCTTCGGTGGATAAATAGACGCCGGGATTTGCCACCGCTGGTGTTGCGCGGCGCTTTGGTGTATTGGCCTTGAAGAAAATACTCGAATTCCATCTGCTCTGGATGTTGCGCCATCTTCAAAAACAGGGATTTGAAACCAAGATGCTTTTTATTGCCCACCATAAAGTCCTCAAGCAGCAGCCCTTGATTTTCTTTGCTGCGAAGACCTAACTCACCACCACCACGAAGTAACAATTCATCTCGTCGGCTGTCGGTATTGCGGTACAAAATGGAGCGTAATTCAGGGGTGAGGTATTTTACTGCGGTGCGGCGTTTCGTATTTCTCTTAATTATCGACTTGAATCTAGGTTTTACCCGAATATCTTTGGCATTGGTAAATCCAGTCATTGCCAGAAAATTGTAATAATCTCGAAGCGCGATCAAATACTGTTCTACCGTGTGTTCACCTGCTCCTTGCTCTTCAATGATGACCGTGTTGATGTAGTGATTTAATAACTCTTCAGGAATGTTGTGATGCCTATCGATACTGACCAGGCTGTTATGTCGACTGTATTGAACTAACCAGTTGAAGAAGTGCTCTAATTTGTTGTGAAGTATCGTTATCGTGACATCGGATATTTCTTCTTCCTGATAAATTGTCGATACAAACTTTTCTTTTCCATCTAGGGTCACTCGCTTCCACACGACACCCGTTCGACTAACGGCTTTACTGAACAATGTTGGAAGCAGCAATACAGAAAGGTCCTCTGCCATAAAAATATTGCATTGATGGTATTCAGATTTATGAGATGTAATAAATTGCATACAGATATCCGAATTGTGATATCTACATAGTAGTAAGGAATGGCTGAAAGTGTTAGTACAAATCTAAAATTTGGATACAGCTACATACTTCAAAGCCATTTATCTAAACGTAATATAACTGTGGTAGGCTGGTTTACCGATTTATCCATGCCTGGTCTCCGCTGTTGCTGCGCATAAAGTATAGTACTGAACCCAAGCGACCTGCTGCGGGTTCTGAATTCTGATATGTAGGCTTGTTGAGGACAAAACAACTGGGTAAGATGCAATGAGTTTTGTAACAGAATTATTAAAGAATGAATTGGCTCGCTTCCACCAGACCCGCCATTGAATGGCTGACCCGTTTGCCGCATCAGCGACTGAATTTCTGGCTGACAGGAATATTTGTACTGTTGTTTTGTTGGCTATTGGCAAAACTGAGTTGGCAACTGTTGCCGACACCGGATGCTGAGCCTATTGTAACTACAGTGTCAGCGTCGGGTATCGCAGCTCCGGATTTGAAATCTATACTGGCTGCAAGTTTATTTGGCAAAGCCTCGCAAGTCGTCGCGGCGGCTCCAGTGGCGGTGCCGTCATCAGCTCCAAAAACCAGCTTAAATGTGAAACTGACTGGAGTTGTTGCAGTGATGGGAAGACCTGAGCTGGGTTCGGCAGTAATAGAGAGCCAGGGCGCTGAGCAAACTTATGGTGTCGACGACAAGATTGAAGGCACTAGCGCGAGTTTAAGTCAGGTGTTTGAAGACAGAGTTTTGCTGAAAATAGCTTCACGTTTCGAAACACTGATGCTGGATGGTATCGAATATCAGCAAATGGCAGCGCAAAATACTGGCTTACAGCAGATCGATTACCAACCTCAGCCTGAGCCTATGATGGATGGGCCCCAGCCTCCGCTGGAAGATTTAGCCGAGGTGCGTAAAGAAATGTTGTCTGAACCAATGAAGTTTTTCGATTATGTGCGGGCGTCGCCGCAATATCGCAACGGCCAGCTTTATGGGTACAGAGTTATGCCAGGCAAAGACCCTGAGCTATTTGAGCGCATGGGTTTAAAAGCCAATGATGTCGCAGTTGAGATTAATGGTACTGCGTTAAACGATATGCAGCAGGCCATGATGGTCATGAATGAATTACGTGAAGCAACGCAAGCTTCGATAAAGGTTGAACGTGACGGCCAGACCAGAGACATCGTCTTTAGTCTGTCACAATAATAATTAATTAAGATGGTTAAACTCTAATGAAGTCAGTGACATCTTCTCGTGTGCAAGTTTTCCGCTGGTTAGGTTTAGGTGCTGTTGCGCTGCTGAGCTTTTTCGCCACTGCAACTGAATATCAGCCGAACTTTAAAGGCACAGATATCAACGAATTTATTAATATTGTTGGTAAAAACCTGAATAAAACTATCATTGTTGATCCTCAGGTCCGTGGCCGTATTAACGTGCGCAGCTATGAAATGCTGAATGAAAAACAATACTACCAGTTCTTTCTAAACGTACTTGAAGTGTATGACTTCTCTGTGGTTGAAATGAAAAGTGGTGTATTGAAAGTTGTGCGGCAAAAAGATGCGAAGACCTCCAATATTCCTGTAGTCAGCGATAATGCCGGTGCCTTGGGTGACGAAATGGTCACCCGTGTTGTGCAGGTGAAAAACGTCTCAGTGCGCGAGCTGGCGCCGCTATTACGCCAGTTTGTTGATCAAAGTGGCGGTGGCAGTGTGGTCAACTATGATCCCTCTAACGTCATTATGATGACGGGCCAGGCTGAGACAGTGAACCGCCTGGTCGACATTATTTCCCGTGTCGATAAAGCAGGTGATCAGGATTTAGAGATCATTAAATTAAGTTACGCTTCATCCGCTGAAGTAGTTAGGATTCTTGAAAATATTTATAAAAATCAAGGAAAATCAGAACAACCTGAGTTTTTAATTCCCAAAATTGTCGCGGATGAGCGCACCAACAGTGTAATCGTCAGTGGCGAGCGTCAGGCTCGTGAGCGGGTGGTGGCTTTAGTGCAACGTCTGGATGCTGAGCTGGAAAGTCAGGGCAATACTCGTGTGTATTACCTGAAATACGCCAAGGCAGAAGAATTAGTCAAGGTATTGCAAGGGGTCAGCGCGACTATAGCAGCTGAAGCGCAGGGGGCCGCAACTCAGGCTCAGGGAGCTCGTGCTTCAAGCCGGGGCAGGGATGTAAGTATTGAAGCTCACGCCGAAAGTAACTCTTTAGTGATCACTGCACAACCTGATGTATTACGTTCATTGGAGGATGTGATACGCCAGGTCGATATTCGCCGGGCTCAGGTGCTGGTGGAAGCCATTATCGTCGAAGTGGCGGATAACTCTGGTGCCAACTTAGGGGTGCAATGGATTAGTGCTCAAGGCGGCTTAACTCAGTTTAATAATGGTGTTGTGCCTATCAGTCAGATTGCGGCTGGTGCAGCGGCAGCAAGAACAGTGAGGGGAACTACAGTAGTTAACGAAGAAACAGGTGTGACTACGATCAATCCAGATCAAAATGGCGACTACACCGCTTTAGGCGAAGCCTTAGGTGGTGTGACAGGTATGATGCTGGGGGTGGTGAAAAACGACTGGGGCGCCATTTTACAGGCAGTGACCAGTGACAGTAATTCCAATATTCTGGCCACACCGTCCCTGACAACACTGGATAATCAGGAATCCTCTTTTATTGTTGGTGAAGAAATTCCAATTAAAACCACTACCAGCCCAGGTACAGGGGGTACTAACCCTTTTACCACGCTAGATCGTCTGGAAGTAGGTATCAAA
>NZ_JAIWOI010000356.1 GCF_020217005.1 Rheinheimera sp.
CTGAAAGTGACTCCGCAGATTAACGAAGGCAACGCAGTTAAGCTGACCATAGAGCAGGAAGTGTCAGGCCGTAACGGTGATATTGAAGGCAACCCTATAGTCGCAAAAAGGGAAATCAAAACCACGGTGCTGGCCGATAATGGCGCTACTGTAGTTTTAGGTGGCCTGATTGATGAAGATGTGCAGCAAAGTGAATCTAAAGTGCCGATCTTAGGTGATATACCCTTACTGGGGGCCTTATTCCGCTCTACGGCTTCAACTAAACGTAAACGTAATCTGATGATTTTTATTAAGCCAACCATTATGCGCGACGATGGCTTGCTCAGCGAAGTCAGTCAGCGTAAATACAACTATGTGCGGGCTCAGCAACTGGCTCAGGGCGATAAAGGCATTCATTTGATGCCTGGCGCAGAAACTCCAGCTATGCCTGAATTTGATGAAAGCTTAATCATTCCACCAACTTTTGATGAGTATCTGCAGAAAAAACAAGCGCAGGACAAAGAAGCGGTTAAACCTGCAGAGCAGGGGAATAACTAATGTCTGCTGTAGATCTGAACAGCACGCAACCAGCAGCCAAGGTTCGATTGCCTTTTGGTTTTGCTAAACGTTTTGGTGTCTTGTTACAGGCTCAGGCAGAGGGTTGGTTGTTGTACGTCAATCCGCAAACTTCGCCTGTAGCTTTGCTCGAAGTGCGGCGTTTATTGTCTGCACCTTTTAAAGTGCAGAAGCTGCAACAGACAGAATTTGATGCTTTATTGGAAGCGTCCTACCAAAGAGATTCGTCCGAAGCACAACAAATAATGCAGGATATTGGCAACGAAGTGGATTTAGCTTCCCTTGCTGATGAGATCCCGGAAACCGAAGACTTATTAGAAAACGAAGACGATGCTCCGATCATTAAATTGATCAACGCTATGTTGGGTGAGGCTATTAAACTCGGCGCTTCCGATATTCATGTCGAAACCTTTGAAAAAAATCTGGTGGTGCGGTTCCGGGTTGACGGTGTGCTGAGGGAAGTCCTGAAACCCAACCGTAAGTTATCCAGTTTATTGGTTTCCCGTATCAAAGTCATGGCAAAACTGGACATAGCTGAAAAGCGTGTCCCTCAGGATGGCCGGATCAGTTTACGTATAGCTGGCCGTGCTGTGGATGTGCGGGTATCTACTATGCCATCCAGTCATGGCGAGCGGGTGGTACTGCGTTTACTCGACAAAAACAACTCGCATCTGGATCTTAATAAGCTGGGTATGACGGCTGCAGTACAGCAAAGTTTTTCACAGCAAATTCTAAAACCTCACGGCATTATTCTGGTTACAGGTCCCACGGGTTCAGGTAAAAGTACCACGCTGTATGCCGGCTTAACTGAGATCAATACCAAAGACCGGAATATTCTGACCGTTGAAGATCCTATTGAATATGAGCTGGAAGGCATAGGTCAGACGCAAGTGAATACCAAGGTCAATATGACTTTTGCCCGCGGTTTGCGTGCAATTTTGCGTCAGGACCCTGATGTGGTGATGGTCGGTGAAATCCGCGATTTAGAGACTGCACAAATAGCGGTGCAGGCCAGTTTAACAGGCCACTTAGTCTTAAGTACGCTGCACACCAATACAGCCGCTGGTGCTATTACCCGTTTGGAAGATATGGGCGTTGAGCCTTTTTTATTATCATCCAGCTTGTTAGGTGTTTTAGCACAACGCCTGGTGCGTACTTTATGTGTGCACTGTAAACAAGCTCATGAACCTGATAAAGAAGAGCGGGCTTTACTTGGCGTTACAAAAAAAGACGGAACTGTGATTTATCGTGCTGTAGGCTGTGAGCATTGTAATCACACGGGTTACCGTGGCAGGACTGGGATTCATGAACTACTGGTGGTCGATGAGCATACCAGAGAACTCATCCATAACGGTAAAGGCGAGCAGGCCATTGAAAAATACATCCGGACTCAAAGCCCTAGTATCCGTCAGGACGGTTTCAGCAAAGTATTAACAGGTGAAACCACGCTGGAAGAAGTATTGCGTGTGACCCGAGAGGATCTGTAGTGCCAGCTTTTGAATACCAGGCCATGGACGCCAAGGGGCGTCGTAGTAAAGGTGTACTGGAAGCCGATAATGCCCGTCAGGCCCGTCAGCTATTGCGTGAGCAAAAACTGACACCTCTGAGTCTTGAACTAGCCTCCCGTCAGGAAAAGTTACTGGCATCCGGTAAAAAATGGTTTCAATCCGGGATCAAAGCGAGTGAATTAGCACTGATCACCCGTCAGATGTCGACGCTGATTGAAGCTGGCTTGCCGATAGAAAGCGCCTTGCTGGCTGTTTCTGAGCAGTGTGACAAAGCCCGTTTGCAAAGCATGATGATGTCAGTGCGCTCTAAAGTGGTTGAAGGTTACAGTCTGGCTGAAGGTTTAGCCGAGTTTCCTTATGTATTTGACCATCTGTTTACGTCCATGGTGGCCGCAGGCGAGAAGTCAGGTCACCTGGATGCGGTGTTAAACCGTTTGGCCGATTATACTGAGCAGCGTCAGCATATGCGTAGTCAGATTATGCAGGCATTGCTTTATCCTGCCATTCTGACGTTTTTTGCTATTGCAGTGATCAGTATTTTACTGGCGGCAGTAGTGCCACAAATTGTCGGCCAGTTTGAGCATATGGGACAAAGTTTACCTGGTTCAACTTTGTTTTTAATAGCGGCCAGTGATTTCTTGCGCTCTTATGGTCTCCTTGTTTTACTGGCTATTGTTCTTGCCGTTGCGGCCTTTAAACGAGCACTGAAAAAGCCAGCGTTTAAATTGAAAATTGATACCCGGCAGTTGAAGCTGGGGCTGATTGGAAAGGTTAGTCGTGGCTTAAATACCGCTCGTTTTGCCCGTACTCTGAGTATTCTCAACGCCAGCGCCGTACCTTTGCTGGAGGCTATGCGCATTAGCGCAGATGTGCTGGATAACAGTTATATGCGCCAGTCTATTGCCGAAGCTACGTTAAAAGTGCGTGAAGGTTCTTCGTTGAAAAATGCGCTGGAGCAAACCAAATTATTCCCTCCTATGATGCTGCATATGATCGCTTCAGGCGAAAAAAGTGGCCAGCTCGATGGCATGTTAGAACGTGCAGCTAATACGCAGGATAGAGAGTTTGAGACTCTGGTGACCGTTTCGTTAAAAGTATTTGAACCTGTTTTAGTTGCCGTGATGGCTGGCATAGTTTTATTTATTGTAATGGCGATTCTGCAGCCTATTTTGGCATTAAACAATTTAGTCGGAGGTTAAAAATGCAACAACAAAAGGGTTTTACCCTATTAGAAGTGATGGTGGTTATAGTGATTTTAGGTGTCATTGCCAGTATGGTGGTGCCAAACTTAATGGGTAACCAGGAAAAAGCTGCTAAACAAAAAGTGGTAGTGGATATTCAACAGCTGGAGAATGCGCTGGATTTATACAAGTTAGACAACGGCTTTTATCCAACTACTGAACAAGGTTTGCAGGCATTAGTCACTCAGGCAACTTCAGAGCCTATGCCACGTTCTTTCCCGGAAGGCGGTTTTATTAAACGTCTGCAAAAAGACCCATGGGACAATGACTATGTGCTGGTGAGCCCGGGTGAGATGGGGCGCATTGATGTGTACTCTATGGGGCCCGATCGTGTTGCTGGTACAGATGACGATATAGGCAATTGGAATCTGGATGCACCGGAAGAGCAGCAAAACTAAAAAATGAAACGCCACCGCGGATTTACATTGCTGGAAATTATGTTGGTGATGTTGTTATTAGGTTTAATGGCATCCTACGTGGTGGTGAATTTTGTCACTGAATCCAGAACATCGCGTCTGCAAAAAGAGACTGACAGGTTACAGCAGTTGGTACAGGTAGTTTCAGAGACTGCAGTTTTAAAACAGACAGACTTTGGCTTATTGCTGAATAAAAAAGGCTATCAGTTCCTGGTCCATGATGGCCAAAAATGGCTGGAGGTAGGGGAACCTAAGTTTATGCAGTTTCATGCCTGGCCCGATGCCGTTCAGGCCGAACTGGAGTTGGAAGGCTTAAGTTGGGCTGAAGACAGCATTTTAGGGCAGGAAGAGTTCCGTAAGCTGCAGGAAGAGTTGCTCGAACAACAAGAAGAAGCGGCCGAAGAACAAGATGAAAAAGCGGATAAAGACGATAAAGTCAAAGGTCAGGTAAAAAGTCGTGAGAAACCTTTGTTGCCTAACATCTATATTTTATCGTCAGGCGACATCAGCCCCTTTCAGCTGGTGCTGGCAGATGAGACCGAGAGCCCTTTTTGGTATCAGGTGCTCAAAGGCGAGTACAGTATTCCGTTGAGTAAATCTGCAGTGGAACATGACAGACCATGAAAAGCGCCGGCTTTACTTTGATTGAATTGCTGATCGCAATGGCGGTATTTGCCACAGCAGGTGTAGCTGTGATGAAAACAGCTTCTGAGCACATGAATTCCATTTCTCACCTGGAAGATATGACGTTCGCGTCTTATATAGCGGAAAATCAGTTGAATGCGGTTTTTCTGCAAAAAAGTTGGCCACTGAAAAATGAACAAAAGACGGTGGAATTTGCTAATCGAAGCTGGTTATGGCAGCAGGAAATCCGCAAAACCCCAGACGCTAATTTTAGCGCTGTCGTAGTGAAGGTGAGTCTGGCCGATAAACCAGAAAAAGTCCTGTATGAATTGCAAACTTTTGTCGGTAAATCTGATGCAGAAGGTTAACTCATTGCGGGGATTTACCTTTATCGAAATGTTGCTGGCAATGGCAATATTTGCGCTTGTTGGATTGGCTTCTGCCAGTGTGTTATCCAGTGTCACAGAGTCTGATGCCGCATCAAAAAAGGCTGCAGAGCGTTTGGCGCAGATCCAGCGTTTTTTCCTGATTTTAGACCGGGATTTGGCACAAATCAGTGCAAGGCAAATCCGGGTGGACGGGGAAGAACCGATAAAATTTCCCTTGGTTGGCTTTAAGCTGATGTTGGAGAGTGAAGAGGGTGGCTTTAGTTTTGTTCACAATGGCTGGCGTAACCCAGGTATGGTGTTGCCCCGCAGTGAAATTCAGCTCGTAGCCTACCGATTGCGTGAAGGTAAAATAGAACGGCTTTTTAGTTTGTACCCAGATGCGGTCACAGGCAGCGAGCTCAAAGTGCAACCTTTGTTGGATAAAATTACTGGCTTTAAGGTTGAGTTTTTAAAAGACGATAGCTGGCAGGAAAATTGGACCGAGACTAAGTTGCCAAAAGCGCTTCGGTTAACTATCACCCATGAGCAACTGGGCGAGATGCAACGTTTTTACACTCTGATAAGTGGGTTAAGCTAATGCGTCGTCAAGCTGGTGTGGCATTAGTTGTAGTGATGATGATCGTTGCTTTTGTCGTCGTTATTGCTGTAGGCATGAGTGGTCGTTTACAGTTTCAGCTGCAACGTCAGCAGAACTTGCAACAACAACAGCAAGCATACTGGTATGGAATCGCAGCGGAACAGGCCAGTATTCAATTGCTAAAACGTACAGTGGTAGGGAAAGAAACAGTAAATTTATCACAGGATTGGGCACAGCTTGGCGCTACCTTTCCCGTTGATAATGGCAGCATCACTGGCAAGCTGATTGATTTGCAAAGCTGTTTTAACTTGAATAATTTGCAGCGGCCAGCGGATCAGCAGCAGGTCGGTGCAGGCCAGACCACAAGCCAAAAAGCTTTTCAGCGGTTGCTTGAATTAAAAGCCACGGATTTGTCTATGCCGGCTGAGTATTTAACTGCGCGGGTCAGCGACTGGCTGGATGCGGACAGCTTATTGCAAACTGCAGGCGGCGCTGAGCAGGACGACTATGCCGGATTACAGATGCCCTTTTATACGGCGAATAGTTTAATGGGCTCAAAGTCTGAGCTTAGGGTCATGCTGGATTTAACACCAGCAGATTATGAACTGCTGCAGCCCTGGGTTTGCGTTATCCCGAAGGTTAGCAATAGTAAACTGAATATTAATACTTTGACTGTGGAGAACGCGGCCTTACTGGCCGCCTTTATTCCTGAATTGGATGAATCTGCAGCAGCGGATCTGATCGGGAGCAGACCGGAAGAAGGTTTTGCTACCATAGATGAAGTATGGGCCAGTCCTCAATTCGCGGGGATCACTGTCACTGATGAAGTGAAGGCTATGGTAACAGTCAATTCTAATTATTTTGTGCTCGAAACCACTGTTACTTATATGGACAGCATTTTTAATCTGGCTTCCGTATTGGTCATTGATGAGCAGCAAAAAGTAAAAGTGTTAGCGCGGCGGTTTGGAGGCCAGTGGTGAACGAACAATTAATAATAAGACTGGGTAGTCAGCCACAGCAACCAATCAGTTGGTTAGTTTGGTCCGCCATAAACAAAGAGATTATTGCTTCAGGTCAACTGTCCTCTGCGGATGAGCTGCCTGCTTTATCTGAACGCTTAGGTCGTCGCCCTGTGACAGCTTTAGTGCCCGCGGCAGATGTGGTGTTAAGTGAAGTGCAGCTACCATCCAAGCCAAACAGGCAAATAATGCAAGCTTTGCCTTATATGCTGGAGGAAGAGCATGCCGAAGATATTGAGCAATTGTATCTCGCCTTAGGTTTATGTCTGCAACGGGGCAAGGAATACTGGCAGCAAGTCGCCTTATGTAAAAAGACTCAGCTTGATCAGTGGGTTGCTTCATTACTCACAGCAGGATTCCAGCCTTTGCAATTATTGCCTGATGCGCTGTTATTACCTTTGCAGCCACAAGCTGCTTCAGCTATTGAGTTATCTGGTCAGTGGTTATTGCGCCAGGGAGAGTGGCAGGCCTCTAGTATTGAGGCCAATTGGTGGCCAGACTATTTAAGCCTGGCGAACATAGAATTGATCCATAGTTACAGCCCATGGCCCATGGATATCCTGCAACAGGTGGAATTGGCTGAACCCGAACTGCCTCTGGCTTTATTAGCTCAGCAACTGCCAGAGCAGCGCTTTAGTTTATTGCAAGGTCCGTATGCGCCGAAAAAAGCGCAAAACCAGATCTGGTCAAATTGGAAAACATCCGTTCTGGTGGGGGTGGGGTGTTTAGCTTTATATTTAGTCGGGTTAGCTGCTCAGGTGTGGCAACAAGGCCAGCAGTTACAGCAGCAGCGTACTGAGTTAGTGACTTTGTATAAAAGCCGGTTTCCAGCCGAGTCCACCCGGGATATTTCACGGCAGCTAGCGCGTAAGTTACAAGGTGCTGGCTCAGCACAGGACACTGGCTTATTCAGCCTGCTCAATGATCTGCAACAGGAACTGGCCGCGACCACTAACATACGTCTGGATAATTTAAAGTACGACCAGAAAACCAGTGAGCTTAGATTCCAGGCAGAAGCAGACAGCTTTCAACGCTTTGATAATTTAAAAAATCGTCTGGAGCAAAGAGGTTTTGAAGTAAAACAAGGTGCTTTAAGTAACGAAGGTGGCAAAGTACAAGGTACTGTGGCAATGAAGGTGAAAGTATGAACAATTGGCCGGATAGACAATTTTCACAGCCGCAGGCTGCTCTTAAGAGTAGGGTACAGGGAGGTACCGTATGAAAAATTGGCAGGATAGACAATTTTCACAGCCGCAGGCTGCTCTTAAGAGTAGGACACAGGGAAGTGCCGTATGAAGCAACTGCAAAACTGGTGGCAGTCATTACAAAAACGTGAGCAGCAACTGATGCTGAGCGCAGCGGCAGCTCTAGTTGTGGCGGCATTCTATTGGTTACTATGGGCACCTTTACATCAAAGTAATCAGACGCAGCAACAGCAGTTGCAACAGGTTCGTCAGCAATTACAGCAAGTTCGCAGCTTTCCGGCTGTCTCAACCCAAACTAAAGCTCAGGGTAGTCTGACGGATATTATCAGTTCAAGCGCTCGTTCTCATAAAATTCAGGTCAGCCGGATGCAGCCACAAAATGAACAGATGCAGGTGATGTTAAATGATATTAGTTTTGATCAGTTACTCACCTGGCTACATGAGTTACAGTATCAGCATCATGTCAGCATAGTTCAGTTGGATCTGACTGCTGCAGATGCACCTGGTATGGTGCGCGTCCGGCGTCTATTGGTTGAGTCGTAAATGAATTATAAGAAGATAATCCCGGCTGCAATTGGCCTGTATTTAGTATTTCTAGTGGTGTTAGCGCCAGCAGCCTGGTGGTTGAAGCTTGTGGACTTACCATCACAGCTGAAATTAGGCCCTGTCAGTGGCACGTTATGGCAAGGTCAGGTGCAAGCTGTATCGCTAAATGGTTATGTGTTGCCACAACTGAGCTGGCAACTAAAGCCTTGGGCCTTGTTCACAGGCAAGCTGGCTTTGTCACTCGATATAGGTCAGATCCGTCAGCCAACTTTGCCTTATGCCAAAGCTGACCTTGCTTATGGTTTCTCCGGCCTGGAGCTGAATTCAAGTCAATTACGTTTGCCGGTAGAACCTATCATTCCGTTACTCAAACTACGTTTACCTTTTGAGGTCTCTGCCAGCGGGAATCTGTTGTTGAATATTCAGCATTTCACTATGGGAGCTCCTTGGTGTGAACAACTCGCGGGCAAAGCCAGCTGGCTGGACGCAAAGTTCCTTGCACCTTCAGGCTGGATAGATTTAAAAGCCTTGGATGCCGGACTGAGCTGTGAACAAGGCCAGCTACAGTTAGTGACTGAACCAGGTAATCCGCTGGCACTCAATGTAACAGCTGTTATTGGCGAGCAGGGCAAGTACCAACTAAATGGCACCATGAAACCTGATGCCAGTATGCCAAAAGAAGTGCATCAGGCGATGCAATATGTCAGCAGACCTGACGCTGAGGGGCGTTTTACTTTGAAGTTGCAGAGCCGTTAGCACTCACTTTAGGGCGCCATTTTTGGGCTGGTAGTCTTTGACCCCAGTCGGGTATTCACCTCTGTGATTGGGGCTTCGTTCATTGATTGCCAGCTTATAACTTCAATGAATGACCGGATTTTCCTTTATATCCGGCAGTAACTCAGAATAATCTTCTATAGATAGAAACTCAGTGATAGTCCGGCTTGGTTTCTGGCTGTCCGGATTGGCCACAGCTAACAAATGAGCTATACCAAAACGTTGAGCTGATTGCAGGATCGGAAGGCTGTCGTCGACGAATAAAGTGCGTTCAGGGTCAAAGCCAAAACGTCGTTGCAGCTGCTGCCACAATTCCTGCTGTTCTTTAGTGACACCAAATTCATGAGTTGATACCAGGGTATCAATGTATTGGGCAAGCTCAGTCCGTTCTATTTTTAATGACAGCGAATCCGGGTGGGCGTTGGTCACCAGTATCACTTTTCGGCCTGAATTTTTTAATGCTGTCAGAAAAGCCGGAGTGTCAGCACGCATCTTAATTTTGTCCATCACTTCACGCTTTAGCTCTGTGATAGGCAAAGATAGTCTTTGGGTCCAGTAATCCAGACAATACCATTCTATTTTGCCATTGAGCTCGTGATACTCTGCCTCCAGTTGTTGCTTGGCCTCATTTATGCTGATGCCGCTGATCTCAGCCCAACGTTTCGGCAAATGTTCCAGCCAGAAGTAGTTGTCGAAGTGTAAATCCAGCAAAGTACCATCCATATCCAATAAAACGGTATCAATTTGTCTCCAGTCCAGCATAGGTTTTTCCAGCTAATCCATTTATAGTAAGGCGATGGCCCATTGTAGCAGAGGCAGTTTTATGACGCAGCGCGACGGCGACAAAGAAAAACCGCAGATTTTAGATCAAAAACTGGTCGCTGAAAGTCGGTTGTTTAAAATTGAACAGTTGGATTTGCAGTTCAGTAATGGTGAAAAACGTACCTACGAACGGATGAAAGGCGGCAGCCGTGGGGCTGTGATGGTGGTTGCCTGTCCTGATCCACATCGCTTTTACTTGATCCGCGAATATTGTGCCGGCACACACGATTATCAGTTGGGATTTCCAAAAGGGCTGATTGACCCGGGCGAATCTGTCACTGAAGCTGCAAATCGTGAACTACAGGAAGAAATTGGTTTTAAAGC
>NZ_JAIWOI010000357.1 GCF_020217005.1 Rheinheimera sp.
AGGACGGTTAATTCCGTTAAAAACCGTGGCCTTAGCTCCGGGGTACTTTAGTGCTACAATGCATATTGTTTTAGCTTTGGATTTAACCGCCTCCGTTTTACCAGGGGATGAACCCGAGCCGTTGGAACTGGTACCCTGGCAGTGGCAACAACAGTTTGAGTTGTTAGATCAAAGCGATTTTACCGAGGCCCGCAGTGTAGCGGCCTTATTCTTAGCCCGAGATTATCTGGACAAGCATCAGGATGTTTTTAAGTAGGTTATTGGAACCTGTCAAAGACGCAGCCCGAGCAGCTGGTGATACCTTATGGTCTATTTACCAGAGCGGTGACTATGAAGCCAAACATAAAGCAGATGAAAGTCCAGTCACCAGTGCTGATTTGGCGGCCAATGCTCTGATTTTGCATGCTTTAACTGAACTTGCGCCTGAAATTCCTATTGTCTCCGAAGAAATGCACTTGCTGCCGCTGCGTAAGCGCCAGGATTGGCCACGTTATTGGTTGATCGATCCAATGGATGGTACACAGGAGTTTATTGCCCGCAGCGGTGATTTTGCTGTCAGCATAGCGCTGGTGGAACATGGTTGGCCTGTACTGGGAGTGATTTATTGGCCTAAAGAACAGATTTGGTATTACGCCACACGCGGCAATGGCGCTTTTAAACAAAAACAGCATTTAATTAATCGTATTCAGGTCCATCAGCACCAAGCTGGTGACGTATTAAAAATTGCGGTCAGTCGCCGCCAGCCTATTGAACATATCCATCAACTTTTAACCACTCCAGCTAGTTCCGAGTTTATAGCACTGGGTAGCTGTTCACTAAAAAGCTGCTTAGTGGCTGAGGGAGGGGCAGATTGTTATCTGCGTCTAGGCCCGACAGGTGAATGGGATACAGCTGCTGTACATGTGATAGTTGAAGAGGCTGGTGGTAAAATTCTCGACAGTCAGTTTGCACCTTTGAGTTATAACCAGCGAGAGACCTTATCAAACCCGGATTTTATGGTGATAGGCCGCTCAGAATTGCCCTGGACCGAACTGATTCGCGCTCATAGTGCCACCAGAACCTTAGGCTGAGTTCAAATCGGGTCGCCGTCAATCTCGCCTTGTTTTACCAGTTGGCGCCACTGGTGTTTGGTAATAATATCTACGCTTTCATGTAATTCTGAATACAAAATCACCAGCTGCTCGGCTTGTAGCTGAGTTTTTACCTGCGTGACTTTATCGTTCAGGCTTACGTCCTGTTCGCCATATTCAGTACCTTCGCGTAACACAAAAGCTTCAATCAGCCCTTCCAGGGTATCGCTGGATAATGCTTGGTAAGGAATAAGTAACATCAGTGTTGTCCTAAAAATTGTGCCAGATACTTGGGCAATTGTTGCTCAAGATAGTACTCAGCTTTAAGTGGTTTGTTGCCTGTGACAAAACCCACATGGCCACCATGGCTGGACAGCAATAACTGCACATTAGGTGGTATTTCATCTGCTTTGGGTAACACAGCTGGAGATAAAAAGGGATCATCTTTGGCGTGTACTAATAACAAAGGTACTTTTACTTGTTTTAAAAAGGCTTTGCCACTGGATTTTTGGTAATAATCTTCGGCATTTTGAAAGCCATGCAGTGGTGCGGTCAGTAAGTCATCAAAGTCTCTGATGGTTTTTAATGCATTAATTTGTACTTTGCTTACCGGCAACGGGAAGTCTTTGTGTCTGTCCAGTTTACGCATCATGGTGGCTTTGAGTCGCCCCAGCAGGTACTGCTGATAGACTTTGCTGCCGCCCTGATTAATACGCTCTGCACTAGGGGCTAAAGCCAGTGGTGCTGATACAGCGATGGCGGCTTTGAGTACACATCGTGTTCCTTGCTCGCCACAGTACTTCACCAACACATTACCGCCCAGCGAGAAACCAACAGCCGCCAGCTCACGGCCCGGATAACGCAGCTGTATTTGCGCTACTAAATAAGCCAGATCGGCCGTATCGCCAGAATGGTAAGCCCGGGGTAATCTATTGGCGACGCCATTACAGCCGCGAAAATGCATCAAAACCGCCAGAAAGCCCTGCTGCTTTAACGCATACAACATACCTGCTGCATAATGACTGTGAATATTGCCCTCCAGGCCATGCAGTACTATGACAACAGGTTTGTCAGCGACAAGCTCCGGGCTCTCTGTCCAGTTCAGCTGAATGTGGTCGCCATCCGGCAAAGCCAGCATTTCTGTTTCTGTATGCAAGGTCCGGCGAGGGGCCAGATACTTAGCTGCGATAGTCTGTAGATGACAATTACGCAACCACCAGGCAGGTTTAAAAGGCGGTGGTAGTTTTACAATTTCAGGGGCTTGCAAAATCAACAGTCCTATTTAACAATCAAGGTCACTTTATCTGGCCGGACCACAACAACAATGAATAGACGCCAGTTTATATTTCGCTCTCTGGCGCTGACCTTAGCGGCCAGCACGGGTTACACAGTATATCAGTATCAAAGTCTGCAAGGCAGTGACAATGCGGCTGTTCTGGTGTTGGATGCGTTATTGCCTGCTGTATTGATGGGGGCTTTACCTTCTGATGCGGCAGCGCAGCAACTGTCATTGCAGCAGAGCAGGGATGCAGTGCTGGAGTTTATGGCCTATTTACCCCAGAACCAGCAGCAACAGCTACAGCAGTTATTTCAGTTGCTGCAGCAAGATCTGGTCAGACTGGCGTTAACCGGGCAGTGGTTGCAGCTTGCCGATTTGCCCTTGTCACAACGACTGGACTTGTTACTGAGCTGGCGCGACAGCTATTTTGCTTTGTTGCGACAAGCCTTTAGTGGCTTACGTGAATTGATCTACGGTGCTTTTTATGGACAGCCGGAGCATTGGTTGCATCTCAACTACAGAGCACCGGAGTTTAATCCATGAGAAATTTGATTGCAGAAGGTGTAGCTGCTGGTTGGTCTTATCTGGATGCGTCCACTTTGACAGCTGACAAGCAGTTTGAAGCTGATGTGGTAATAGTAGGTTCTGGTGCTGGTGGTGCTATGGCTGCGGAGCAATTGAGCCTGGCAGGACTTAAAGTCATCCTGTTAGAAATGGGGGCTTTGTATGAAGGCAAAGACTTTAAACAGCAAGAGCGTTGGGCTTACCCCGCTTTGTATCAGGATGGTGCCGGCCGCAAAACTCTGGATCAGAGCATAGGTATACTGCAGGGCCGCACAGTAGGCGGCTCTACCACTGTGAATTGGACCACGTCTATCCGTACACCAGAGAAAACTCTGGATTACTGGCGCACCGAGTTTGACGCAGACTTTACTTCAGAAAACTTAGCGCCTTATTTTCAACAAGCAGAGCAGAGGCTGAATATCCATCCCTGGCCTGTGCCACCCAATGCCAACAACAATAAATTGCGCCAAGGCTGTGAAGTTTTAGGTTGGCAATACACTGTGATTAAACGCAATGTAAATGGTTGTGCTAACCTCGGATACTGCGGCATGGGTTGCCCCATTAATGCTAAGCAGTCGATGTTGGTCAGTACCATTCCCTCTGCGATGCAGGCTGGCGCTATGTTGATTAGCCGTGTTTCAGCCCGTGAACTCAAATGGCAGAATGATCAGGTGCAATCCTTAGTTGCAGTGCCTGTTGATCAGTACTATCAGCCCACGTCCAAAATAAAACTTAGCTTTAAAGCCAGGCATTACATTGTGGCCGCTGGAGCCATAGGTTCACCTGCATTGTTGCTGCGCTCCAAAGTGCCTGATCCCAGTGGTCGCTTGGGTAAGCATACCTTCCTGCACCCTAGTGTGATTTCCGGAGCTTTGTTTGAGGAAACCATAGCTGGCCACAGCGGGGCACCTCAGTCGATTTATTCTGATCAATTTGTCTGGCCTGCGGCTGAACAGATAGGCTTTAAGCTGGAGGTACCACCGTTACATCCAGTGTTAATGGCAACTAAGCTGACTGGATTAGCGCAGTCCCATGCGGCCTTAATGCAGCAGTTTAATCAATTACAGGTGGTCATTGCTTTACTTAGGGATGGCTTTCATCCTGATAGTCAGGGCGGTACCGTGTTGTTATCTGATAGCGGCGAGCCAGTGGTGGATTACCCTATATCGGATTATCTGTGGCAAGGCGTACAAAACGCCTATCTTGCTATGGCTGAGTTGCAGTTTGCGGCTGGAGCCAAATCTGTATTGCCCATTCACCAGGATGCTCTGTTGTACTCAAGCTGGAGGCAAGCGCGCGAAGCCATCAGAGCTTTGCCCTTACAGAAATACCGGGCGACTTTGGCGTCTGCTCATGTGATGGGGGGCTGTAATCTGAGCGCAAAAGCTGCCCGTGGCGTTGTTAACCTGCAAGGCCGGCATCATCAGCTGGAAAACCTTTCGGTTTTTGATGGTTCTGTATTGCCATCCAGTTTAGGTGCCAATCCGCAACTGACTATTTATGCCTTAGCCTTGCGCAATACAGCAGCTTTAATAAACATACTGAAATAACAGATAAAAGCGCACTCAAAAGGACTGCGCTGTTATCCCTTTAGTCTCACTCTGCATGTGAGGTTTTGTATAGGAAGTAGCCTGCATAAAACAAACACAAGCCAATCACTAAAGCCAAGCCAGTAAAAGAGAAAAAGATCACCGGATCTTTCAGAAACTCTTGCCATATATTCATGATCGTAACCTCGCTATTTGCTGATGCTTGCAGTGTAGAAGCATCAGCCCGAGCAAAGCCTGATTTAGATCAAAGTTGGATTTTAGTGGTTTTCCAACTGTTGGCTTTGTTGATACAGATCAAGAATTTCACCATCCAGCTGTTCAACCGGAGCGTTAATCAGTACTAAATAGTGATCTAGCAGTTGGCTATGGGGCAACACATCGTCACTATGACTGAACTGATTAAAATGCTGCACTAATAGTTGCTGCTCCAGTTTTTCTGCGGCAAGCTCAGTGCTCAGTAATTGCAGCCGTAATGGCTGTTGCATTTCGGATTCCAACCAAGGCGAAGGCAGAGTGCGGCGTAAAGTCCGGATAGATTGAGTCACTTCAGTACTGAAGTGCTGCAGTAAATCTTCCAGCTGTTGCAACTGTTGTTCGCTTAAACTCTGCTGCTGTTTGTCCAGATACAATAAAAACAGCAGCAGGTTCACATTGACGCCAAAGTTGTCCTGCCATTGCAGGCACAGGTCTTTAACTCTCGGATATAAACTCAGGCTGTACTGCCAGAGTTGTTCAGAATTAAGAATTTTTTTGCCAAAACTCTGCACTTTGTTGCTCCCATGCTTCCTGAGCTTCGAACCATTGTTCTTCTACCTCAGACAATTCCCTTAGTACTTTTTGCTGCTCAGCTAATGTTTTAGTCAGCTCAGCTTTTCGACTGGCGTCGTAGATCCCAGTATCTGCCAATATTGTCTCAATCTGTTGCTGGTGTTGATGCAGTTTTTCCTGTTGTTGCTCCAGCTTTTCTATTTTTTGTTTGAGTGGGCGCTGTAAAGTTCGTAACTCTGCTTCGAGACGTTTTTGATCTTTACGATTTTGTGCGCTGTTGGCTGTCATAGTGTCATCGGAAGCTGCAGCCGTATTGGAGGCACGTTGATCCTGTTGCAACCACTGATAATAATCGGATAAATCACCAGCAAAAGGTGCAACTTTGCCATGAGCCACCAGATAAAACTCATCGGTGGTACTGCTGAGCAAATGCCGATCGTGCGATACAACTACTATAGCGCCTTCAAAGCTTTGTAATGCCATCACTATTGCTTCACGCATATCCAGATCTAAGTGGTTGGTTGGCTCATCCAGCAGCAGCAGGTTAGGACGCTGATAGACCAATAAAGCTAAGACCAAACGGGCTTTTTCACCACCTGAGAATGGCGCGCATGGCGATAAGGCTTTATCACCATGAAAACCAAAACCACCTATGTAATCGCGTAGTTGTTGTTCAGTGGCATCAGGTGCCAGCCGCACTAAATGCTGTAATGGCGAATCTTGTGGCCTCAGTGTTTCCAACTGGTGCTGCGCAAAATAACCAATGCTGACACCATTGGCATACCAGATTTCGCCAGCTTGTGGTGTTAAAGACCCGGACAGTAATTTGATCAGCGTCGATTTCCCTGCGCCGTTGCGGCCTAATAAACCTATCCGGCTACCTGGTAGCAACTGAAAATTAATCTGCTGCAAAATAGCAGTATCACCGTAACCTGCTTTAACATTTTCCATCTTCAAAAGCGGGTTGGGTAAAGAGCGTGGATCTAAAAACTCAAACTGGAAAGGTGAGTCTGCATGGGCCGGTGCCAGTAAAGTCATACGCTCCAGCGCCTTGATCCTGCTTTGTGCTTGTTTGGCTTTAGTGGCCTGAGCACGGAAGCGGTCAATATACTTTTGTAGGTGTGCCACCTGACGTTGTTGCTTTTCAAACATGGACTGGTGTTGCGCCAAATGTTCTGCACGCTGGCGTTCAAACTGACTGTAGTTGCCTTTGTATAAAGTTAAGGTCTGATTGTCGATATGCGCCGTATTGTCTATCACGGCATCGAGAAAATCCCGATCGTGACTGATCAATAGCAAAGTACCGGTAAAAGACGACAGATATTTTTCCAGCCACAGAACCGCATCTAAGTCTAAGTGGTTCGTAGGTTCGTCCAGTAACAATAATTCAGCGGGCTGCATTAAGGCTTTGGCCAGATTTAAGCGCATGCGCCAGCCACCGGAAAATGATTTGACGCTTTGTTGTTGCGCTGCGCCGCTAAAGCCTAAACCATCCAGTAAAACGCCGGCTTTTGCCTCTGCCCTGTAGCCGTCTAAGGCGTCAATCTGGTGATGTACTGCGGCTAAATCTACACTGCCGTCTGTTATTTTTAACTGCTGTAATAAGGGAAAGAGTTTTTCGTCGCCTTGCAGTACATAATCCATGGCCGATATATCCAGCGCGGGAGTCTCTTGCGCTACAGTAGAAATAGTCCAGCTGGACGGAATGGAGACTGAACCGGCGTCAGGTTGTAGCTTTTGTTGCAGTAAAGCAAAAAGGCTGGATTTACCGCAGCCGTTAGCGCCAATAATTCCGACCTTTTGGCCCGGAAATACGGTAAGATCGGCCTGTTGCAGTAAGCAGTTGATGCCGCGTCTAAGTTCGACGTTTTGCAGTTGGATCATGGTGTTTTAGCCCGGACGAAAATTGGTTGCTACTCTAATCGCAAAGTGGCGACAAACCAAGAGTGAAAGCGGTTTTTACCTAAAGTAATTAGGGTTGTACTGCGAAGACAAGAGCGATAGCTCATGACCATCACTCAGATGGTGTTTGAGGGGAAATGCAACCAGCAATGTTACAGCCTCAAGTAGGCAGGGTATTGAGGCGATAAAGGCCAATTGAAGAGAGTAAAACATGACAGAAAGAAAGAAAAAGCGTTTTATTGCCGGAGCAACCTGTCCGCAGTGCAAGGCTATGGATACTTTGATGTTGTTTATTGAAAACAATGTGGAAAAAGTAGAATGTGTGCAATGCGGCCATCATATGGCGCAACCTGAACAGCAAGTGGCGAAAGCATCCCGCGCAGCTGAACAGGTCATTGGCGTATTTAAACCGGATTAATAGTGCGGCGGTGGCGGCTCTTCGTCGACCCGCAATATGCCACTGTCGTTGCCCTGACTGATTTTTTCTGCCAGCAACATAACCTGACGCTGCAGCTTTTCAATGCTTTTCTGATGTTCGTGCAACTCATCGTTCAGGCTTTGTACCACATCTTCCTGGAACGCGAGTTTACTCTCTAAATCAATAAGTTGCTGTTGTAGCTCAACCACTTGTTCTGTCATTGCTTAATCTCCCATACTTCGGCTACACCACTGGAACTTTCACTGATAATCTGGCTGTCATTCAAAAAGGCTACTGCATGGATCACCGCGCTGGCAGGCCTGCTGTTTAGAATAGCTCTGACTTGCCACTGCTGTAATTTTTTACCCGTTGCTACATCCCATAAAATTAAGGCCCTGGACGGTGACCCTGTCACCAGCCACTTTCCGTTTGGGCTAAAACGCGCGGCCGTAATGATTTGTGCTCTGGCTAAGTCAAGCTTACTGATTTGTTTGCCTGTTTTTAGATCCCAGATAAAAGCCTGCAATTCACTGCCAGCACTAAAGGCATAACGGCCTTGTTGATCCAACGCCACTTTAGTGACACGGTTTGGATGCGGAAAACTATAAATAATTTGCGCTGTTTCTGTATCCCACAAATAGGCGTAATGGTCATTCGAGCCCGTTAAGGCAAAACGGCCGTTGGCAGATAGATCGACTGAGTTGACGTTTTCAGTGTGACCCAAAAACTCAATACGACGCCCTGAACTCAGGGTGATATGTTGTACTTTGCCATCACTTTGGCCAACCAGCATATGCCGGCCAAAATCAGACAGTGCTAAGTCCCTAATAGTTGCATCTTTGACTGACCAAAAGCCAATGTTCCGGCCATCGTTCATTTGCCACAACGCAAAGTCTTTGCTGTCACCTGTTAATAAGTGACTGCCATCAGGACTCAGTGATAAAGATAAAATCTGGTTATCACTTTTTTCCTGATGGCCGAGTGAGTACAAAGCTGTATCTTTTTGCAGATCCCAGACAGTGACTCCGGCATCTAATGCTGAGATTGCTACCAAAGTAGATTTATCGTTAATAGCAGCGCCATAGGAAGGTGTTTCGCTATGTTGCACCTGCCGCACAGATTTTGGTTGAACTTCTGAGCAGGCAAAGAGACAAAATGCCAGAAAAATCGTCAGATATTTACTGCTATGGGTTAACGTCATTAGCACAAACCGTTAGTATAGAGACGTTGCATAAAACCTTTGAACTTATTAAAACACAATTTTGCAGCCAAACCTGCTTATTTATTGGAGAAATACATGCGTTTATTAACTAAGGTGTCGCTGATTGCGGCTACCGTTTTAACTTTGTCTGCTTGCAACAAAGAAGCCGAGCAGCCAAAACCTTTGGTTTTAGATACAGATGCTGCAAAACAATCCTATAGCTTAGGCGTATCAGCTGGCCGTTTTATCGACACTACCATCAAAGAGCACGAGAAGTTAGGTTTACCTTTAGCTTCTGAAACTATTCTGCGTGGTATTCAGGATCAGTTGGCAGGTAAATCTCAACTGACCGAAGAAGAAGTTCAGAAAGTGATGATGGCCCTAGAACAAACAGCTCGTGAAAAACAAGTTGAAGTTGCTAAAGCTCAGGCCGAGCAAAATATCGCTGCGGGTAAGGCGTACTTAGAAGCTAATGCCAAGAAAGAAGGCGTAAAAGTAACTGAATCAGGCTTGCAGTATGAAGTAGTTCAAGCTGCTGAGGGTCCAAAACCTGCGGCAACAGACGTAGTGCGTGTGCACTACACTGGTACTTTAGTGGACGGTACTGAGTTTGATAGTTCAAAAGAGCGTGGCCCTGCTCAGTTCCCGTTAAATCAGGTGATCAAAGGCTGGACTGAAGGCGTTCAGTTGATGAGCGTTGGTTCTAAGTTCAAATTCACTATTCCAAGTGATCTAGCTTACGGTGAGCGTGATATGGGTACTATCCCTGCGAATAGCGTTTTAGTCTTCGACGTTGAATTGTTAGGCATTGGCGAAGAAGCTCCTGCAACTGAAGAAGCTCCTGCTGACAAGAAGTAATTCTTAGTTCAATAAAAAAGCGACCGTCAGGTCGCTTTTTTATTTCAAATCCGAATGAAATCAGGCAGAGACGGGTTTGGAATGCTTATTGTGCAACGTCTGAATGAGTTCGTCTTCGAAATCAAAACGTTCGACCAATGCCTGACCCAGAGTAGAGAGATCACGATCAAAATTCTTCGATAAAGTAGCGCTCTCTGCTTCAGCATATTTATCGTTAAACTCCAAAGCCATATCAGTGGAGTGTGCAATTTTAGGGTACAAAGAATCAGCCAGTTGGCGGCTATCCTGACCATTGACGGCGCATTGCGACACAATTTGTTCGTACACTTCAAAATGACCTGCAGATAAATAATCCATAAGCAGTTGGCAAAAGTGCTGGATATCCGCCAAATCAGGCAAAGAATTACTACTTTTCTTGTCAAAAGGAGGCAGAGCAGCCAGCTCACAATAACGAACAATCAGGCGTTGCCGTTCGTCCAGCCAATTATCTATGGCCGTCAGGCTACCGCCCCATTTCTGCTGTGCCGACTCTAAACGGGTGTACATATACTTCCCCTTACTCAAATGACTTACTGCTTCGAACCTCTAATTAAAAGAATTCCCGGATAAAGATCAACTACTTTTTTATTGGTCGGTTCAGTCTTTGGCTCTATCATACGCTTGTTTGTACGAATAAGTGGTGGAGTAAAACAAAAATGATTAAGCACAATGTGGCCGCTTCCGCGGACTTGTTCGGACACTGGTATATTGTCAGCCAGGGCAAAATCTGGCTCAGTTGCGCCGATGCTGCTCCTCCTCTGTGTCGTTATGATCAGTTACCGGAATTCTTAGATGGCACTGAGTCCTTGTGTGTGCTGGGTTCCATCGACGGTATGAATTGTTATCTGGTGAACTACAGTGATAGACCTGAAACTGAAGACCAGTGGCATTCAGCTCGTGTTTTGTTGCAGCAATCAGCCGCTATTTTTGAACATGCCGCCAGGGCCTGCCAGGTTGCCTTGTTTTTGCAAACTCATCGCTACTGTGGCCAGTGTGGTAGCTCTATGCATCTGGTCAACTGGGAGCTGGCAACTCTCTGTCATAAATGTGGTCATCGCTGTTACCCACGAATTAATCCCTGTGTGTTGATTGCAGTAGTCAATGATAAAAATCAATTGCTATTGGCTCGTTCAGCGCGGCATAAGACCGGCTTTTATTCGATTCTGGCAGGTTTCGTCGAATCAGCTGAAACTTTAGAACAAGCCGCAGTACGGGAAGTAAAAGAAGAGGTTGGTATTGAGATCTCGAATTTACGTTATATAGGTAGTCAACCCTGGCCTTTCCCGCATTCGCTGATGACGGCTTTTATTGCCGACTATAAATCCGGTGATTTGGTGTGCCAGCCTGATGAAATTGAGGAAGCAGACTGGTTTGATCTGGATCAGTTACCTGAAGTACCCATGGTGGCCACTTTGTCAGGGCAGGTGATTCAATACATTGCGAAAGGTGGCCGATAACGGCTTGAGCTGACCCGAACGGGTTTGCTCCATGGATGGCAGTAAATAAAAAATCTTCTGGAAAGATTTTTAACAATGCGAAGCATTGGCCCGTAAGGGTGGACCCCAGGGATGGGGGAAATAAAAAAGCCACTAACGTGGCTTAAGAGAGGTGTAACTTGCGTTACCTGGACCCGTTAAAACGGGTTTCTTTATTCTTGTTCTTTACTAGCGCAGGTAGTTTATAACAGATGTATTTTTTCAGGGCAACAGCTTTTTTCTATACAGAATAAATAGCTTTTGGTAAAAAATAGTGACGGATCAAACATCAGTGATAAACTAGTGATAAATCAAAAGATGGCAGATGATAGATGCAACTAAAAAATGATCGTTACTTAAGGGCTTTGATGAAACAACCTGTGGATCGCACCCCTATATGGATGATGCGACAGGCAGGACGTTATCTTCCTGAATACAGAGCGACACGGGCTATCGCAGGTGATTTTATGTCATTGTGCAAAAACCCTGAACTTGCTTGTGAAGTCACTCTGCAGCCATTAAAACGTTACCCCTTAGATGCTGCCATCTTATTTAGCGATATTTTAACCATCCCGGATGCTATGGGTATGGGATTGTATTTTGGTGAAGGTGAAGGGCCACGTTTTACCAAACAACTCACCGACTTTATGGATGTGATGCAGCTGCCTGTGCCAGATCCAGAAGTTGAGTTGCGTTATGTCATGGACGCTGTGCGTACTATCCGCCGAGAGCTCAATGGCGAAGTGCCTTTAATTGGTTTCTCCGGTAGCCCATGGACTCTGGCTACTTATATGTTTGAAGGCGGCAGCAGCAAGACCTTCTCAAAAATCAAAAAGCTGATGTATACAGAACCTGAAGTGGTGCACATCCTGCTGGATAAACTGACTCAAAGTGTCATTTTATATCTGAACGCGCAAATTGCTGCTGGTGCTCAGTCAGTGATGATTTTTGATACCTGGGGTGGAGTATTAACTCCACATGATTACCGGGAGTATTCTTTAAGCTATATGCAGCAAATAGTCGCTGGTTTAACCCGTTTTGCTGATGGTCGTCCTGTGCCTGTCACCTTGTTCACTAAAAATGGTGGCTTATGGCTGGAAGAAATAGCGGCAACTGGTTGTGATGCTGTTGGATTAGACTGGACCATTGATATCAGGCATGCGCGCGAGCGTATAGGCAACAAGGTGGCTCTGCAAGGCAATATGGATCCTTCCATTTTGCTGGGTACACCAGAGCGTATTCGTCAGGAAGTACAAGCTATTCTGGACGGTTATGGCATGGGCTCCGGCCATGTATTTAACTTAGGTCACGGCATTACTCCAGACGTTGATCCAGAAAAAGCCGGCGTATTTATTGAAGCAGTTCAGTCTTTTAGCCGCACTTATCATATGAATACCGAAGTTGCAGATGACGACGATTCTCTTTGAATCCTGACCGACAAAACGCCAGCTTGATGCTGGCGTTTTCATTGGTGTTGTGCTCTAAAACAAACGGTTTAATCCATTCATAGCTGCGACCCTGTACGCTTCGGCCATAGTAGGGTAGTTAAAAGTGGTGTGGACAAAATACTCTATGGTGTTGCCGCCATTCTTTTGCATCATGATCGCCTGGCCTATGTGGACAATTTCTGCCGCCCTTTCACCAAAACAATGAATGCCCAAAATCTCTTTAGTGTCGCGGTGAAACAACAGCTTAAGGCTACCCACACTGGTATTGGCGATTTGAGCGCGAGCCAAATGTTTAAATTGGGCGCGACCCACTTCGTAAGGAACCCTGGCTGCAGTTAACTCCTGCTCGTTTTTACCAACAGAACTCATTTCAGGTATGGTGTAAATGCCAACAGGAATATCGTCAATCAGATAAGTACTGCAGTTACCATGAATAATGGAATTAGCGGCAATACGTCCTTGGTCATAGGCTGCACTGGCCAGACTGGGATAACCAATCACGTCACCAACAGCATACACACTGGGGACCTCGGTCTGATAATTGTCATTGACCTTTAACTGGCCACGGCTATCGGCTTTTAAACCAATGGCTTCCAGATTCAGCTTGTCTGTGTTACCAGTTCGGCCGTTGGCAAACAGGATGCAGTCCGCTTTCATTTTTTTGCCAGATTGCAGGTGCAAGATGACACCATCATCGCAGCCTTCTATCCGATCGAACTCTTCGCCATGACGAATAGTGACTCCTGAGTTCCAGAAATGATAACTCAGAGCATCAGATATCTCGGTGTCCATAAAAGACAGTAATCGATCTCTGGTATTAACTAAATCTACTCGTACGCCTAAACCCCGGAAAATAGAAGCGTATTCGCAACCAATCACACCAGCGCCAAAAATGATGATATGCCGCACATCGTCTTTTAACGATAATATGGTATCACTGTCAAAAATACGGCTATGGGTGAAATCAACATTCTGTGGACGGTAGGGGCGAGAGCCTGTAGCAAGAATAATATGTTCAGCAGAGATAATCTGATCGGGTGAGCCTTCCTGTTCTATGCGGATTTGGTGTGCATCAACAAAAGAAGCGTTCCCCTGAAACACTTTCACTCTGTTGCGCTCATAAAAACTGCTGCGCAGTTGAACCTGTTTCCTGATGACGCCTGCTGCGTGTTTCAGAATGTGCGGGAAAGTTAGATTAGAGGATTGATCCTCCATCTGAAATAACGGGTTTTCTTTGTACTCGATATAACGACTGACTGAATGGCGTAGTGCTTTGGAAGGAATAGTCCCCCAATGTGTGCAGCCCCCACCCACTTGTTGATGTCGTTCAATTACAGCCACAGTTTTGCCACTTTTGGCCAGATTCATGGCTGCGCCTTCGCCACCTGGGCCTGTGCCTATAATAATTGCATCAAAATCATATGTTTTGCTTTTAGCTGCTTTGACCACCTGACAATTCCTTCGCTGACTGCACTTTGTTTATTTAATCAGAAAATCAGAATTAAAGGCGATAAAAAAGGCAGCAAAAGCCACCTTTTTTATATTCATGGAAGGTCGGTGTGTCCTAAATGTCAGGAAGCTTATTACGCCAATACTAAAGCATCAGGCAAATTGCGCTGTTAATTGCTGCCAGCTTTTTTTCTGAAGCTGCAGATTCCGTCGAACTTCCAACAGTTGCTGCCTTAAATCAAATTCGTTGTACTGCTGCATCAATTGCTGCTTTTTCTGTTGCAGTAAGGCCTTTTTAATATCGTAGTAGGCATGCATTTTTTCCATCAACAGTTCGTACTCTTGCTCCAGTCTTTGCATGATTAACTCTGCATCTGGCAAGTGAGAGACTTTTGCCTGAGCACGTTTTAGCTGCATCTGCGCTTTGGCTTTTTCGATCCTATCCGGCGGACAAACCCGTAAATTCCGAGTTAAACCCAACCAGGAGCAGCTTTTAATCAGCCACTTCGTTGGGTCAAATTGCCACCATTGAATGCCGTTACGGTAATCATACTCAAAAATATGATGAAAGTTGTGGTAACCCTCGCCATAAGTTAAAAACGCCAGAATGCCATTATCCCGCGCGCTGTTCTGATCGGTATAAGGCTGATTACCCCAGATATGAGCTAAAGAATTAATAAAAAACGTAAAATGGTGGCTGAGAACTAAACGTAAAACCCCCACGCTGAGTAACATGCCGATGTAGCTGTCTGTTAACCAGCCTAAAAATAGTGGAATACCAAAGTTGGTTGCTATGGTCAGTGCCAGATAGTTTTTGTGCTGCCACATTACAATGGCGTTGTTCTGTAAGTCGCGGGCATTGCTGTAGTCAGCATAAGTGTTGCTTTGATACTCACGTAACATCCAGCCAATATGACTGAACCAGAAACCTCGTTTGGCTGAGTAGGGGTCTTTATCGTTCTGATCGACAAATTTATGATGGACCCTGTGGTCGGAAGACCAATGCAAGGCGCTGTTTTGCAGCGCAAAGGCACCACCTATGGCATAAAACCACTGTAAAAGTGGATGGGCGTCATAAGTTTTGTGGGCCCATAATCTGTGATAACCAGCAGTGATCGACATACCGCAATATCCCAGACATAAAATAGTGGCAATAATTTCCGTCCAGGTAAAACCAACAGCTATGGCGTACCAAGGCACCAGAATGGCGGACACAAGAAAGGTGGACGCAAACAGAATGACGTTGGTCCAGATAATAGGGGGTTTATTCATTTTGGGAACTTTAAGCTTACAACTGTAAGCTAATTTAGCCGTGCAAAGTGACAGGGTCAAGCGTTAAAATGAACCAGAAGCAAAAAGGAGTGAGCCGTGACACGCGCCCAACAAAAAGAAAAAACCCGACGCGCCATTATAGATGCAGCTTTTCAGCAGCTTAGCGCTGATAAAGGCTACTCAAGTTTAAGTTTGCGTGAAGTGGCCCGTGAAGCAGGTATAGCACCAACGTCCTTTTATCGCCATTTTGCGGATATGGATGAATTAGGTTTAACTCTGGTTGACGAGGCGGGTTTAATGCTTCGTCAGTTATTGCGTCAGGCGCGGCACCGTATTGAAGCCAATGGCAGTGTAATCCGTACTTCTATTGAAACCTTTATGGAGTTCGTTACCGGTCACAGTAACGTATTTCGCTTGTTACTGCGTGAGCGTTCCGGTACTTCTGCAGCTTTTCGTAGCGCTGTAGCAAGGGAGATCTATCATTTTGGAGCTGAGTTGGCGGATTATCTGCGTAAAGAAACCGACTGTCCGGCTGAACGTGCCCAAATGCAGGCAGAGGCTATGGTAATACTGGTCTTTCATGCCGGAGCCGATGCGTTGGATGCCACCGCAGAGCAGCGTAAACAAATCACCCAGCGCACTATTATGCAGTTGCGCTGGATGGCTCATGGTGCTGCCAGTTATGGTAGAAAGCCCCAGCAATCTTAACCTTAGGCAGTCAGCTTACGTAACCAAACACCAGATTCAATATGGTGGGTGTAAGGGAACTGATCAAACAAAGCAAAAGCTTTTATGTCGTGAGTTTTACTCAACTGCTGTAAGTTCTGCTCCAATGTCACGGGATTGCAGGAGATATAAATAATATCGTTAAACTGGCTGACAAAAGCTTCAGTCGCTGGGTCTAAACCAGCTCTGGGTGGGTCAACCAGAATAGTATCCAGCTGCAACTCTGATAAATCTAATGTCTTTAATTGTTTGCCTGTGGCCATGGCCGCGCTGACATCCTCAGCCGACATTTGCAGCACCTGCAAATTGGTCACCTGATTCATTTCAATATTCAGCTGTGCGGATTTGATTGAACTGCGGGCTATCTCTGTAGCGACCACCTGACGGAAATAAGGCGTCAGGGCCAGTGAGAAATTGCCGTTGCCACAATAGAGTTCCAGTAAGTCGCCTTTGAGCTGGCTTGCTATATCACAAGCCCACTCCAGCATCTGCTGATTGACCTTAGCATTTGGCTGGGTAAAGCTGTTTTCAATTTGCTGGTAACTTAAAGTGCGACCTTTGACAGTCAGCTTTTCAATAATATGGTCGCGATGCACTAATACTTTTTGTTTGCGCGAACGGCCAATAAAGTCCAGTGGCCATTGCTCTGCTAAATCAGCTTTTAATAATGCGGCTTGTTCAGCCCAGTCGTCACTCAGCGGTTTCTTATAAATAAGAGAAACCAACAGTTCGCCACTTAAGCCGCTCAGGTAATCAATCTGATACAATTTGTTACGCAGCGCCGGACGCTTTTTCAACTCTTCCAGCAGTACAGGCATAAAATCGGTTATTTGTTTGCAGGCGACAGGGAAGTAATCAATGCGCTGCTTTTGTTTGGTTTCCGAGTCAAACATAATGTGGAACAAATCGTCCCCTTCATGCCAGACCCGAAATTCAGCACGTTGACGGTAGTGGCTGGGTTCGGAGCGGAATAACTCTAACTCTGGCAAGGTGTAGGATGCAAACAGCTGCTTTATACCAGCGCGCTTTTCTGCCAGTTGAGTTTCATATAAATCCGGAAATACTTGCCCTAAAGCCATTGCCTGTCACCTGTTGTCGAAAAAGCGGCCTATTCTAAGGGCTTTTGCCTGAATGTCTATCGGCAAAAGCAGACTGCAGATAAAAGTAGCAGAGCAACTGCCTTCGTAGGCGAATGTCTGGCAAAATAGCACCATAGTTTTTAAGCAGACACTTTTATAGAAGACAGCGGTATGCGCATAGGTTTTATTGACAGTGGGGTGGGTGGTCTTTCTATATTAGAGGCTGTGCGTGCTGTAGTGCCGGCTGATTACTTCTATATGATGGATAACAGGTACCTGCCTTATGGCACAAAGTCTGAATTATTTATCCGCCAGCGCCTTAAGCAACTAACGGAACATCTGCTGACTCATCAGGTGGATCTGATTGTTATTGCCTGTAACACCGCAACAACTCAAGCGGTAGATTGGTTGCGCCAGCAGTTTGAATTACCTTTTGTTGGTGTAGTGCCCGCTATTAAACCTGCTGCTCTCTATTGTGCGGGTGAAAAAATGGCATTACTCGCTACTCCGGCCACGGTCAAAGGCCACTATATAAGGAAGCTGGTCGCTGATTATGCCGGAGAAAGTCAGGTGCAATTGCTTGGTAGCAGTGAACTGGTAATGTTGGCAGAACAAAAAGTCTGGGAAGGTGCTGATGTAAAAGCTGAAGTGGCTCAGGTCATTAAAGATGGTGGTTTAAATGAGTTTGCGCCTAAAGCCATTATTCTGGGCTGCACCCATTTTCCTTTTTTAACCGATGAGATCCGTGCTGCGTTTATAGATGCGCCAAAGTTGTTTGATACAGCCGATGCGATAGCCAGAAGAGTGCAACATTTAGCTGCGGCGATCACACCTCTATATAAAGAGAAGAGTCAGGATTGTTTTATTGCAACAGAAGAACTGACAGAGCAGCAAAAACGCAGAGTAACAGAGATGGGATTTGGCCAGCAGAACTGCTGGCCAGATTTATTCCAGGACTAACTTATTCGTCGTTATCGTCACCGTCCTGACGCTCTTTGGCTTCACGCACTTTTAAAGTACGCTCCTGGAACGCAAAGTCGTTTAACTTCTGGATCATCTTGTTGGCATCTTTGGCTGCCACTTCAACAAAACCAAATCCACGGCGACGACCAGTCTGGCGATCTTTCATCAAACGTACGTTGACGACAACACCAAACTTTTGGAACAACTCACGTACAGCGTCTTCATTGGCACGGTAAGGTAAGTTACCTACATATAAAGTAGCAGTTTCACCCTCGTAGTTTGTTTTCGCTGCTGCAGGAGAACCTGTGCTGTTAATAGAGGCACCCTTGACTTCAACCAGAACAGGCACCAATACACCACCCAGCACTACGCCTATGGTCACTAATACAGAAGCACTTAAAGCAAGATCAGGGATTAACAATAAAACCAGATAAACGATGATGGCTAACGCCAGAGTAAAAGGTAAGGATCGTTGTAAATTAGCTAACATAAAGATTTCCTAAGTAATAAAGATGAAAGAGTCAGAGTAAATACATATAAATACTTAAAGCTCTTTCATATTAGCGACTAGATCTTAAGCAGCCAACTATTAAATGCATGGTTACTGATATTGTTTTTGGAGCTATTTTGCCCATATTGGCGGTTTAAGCAGCAAACGATCGCCAAAGCCTCAAAAAACTAAGATTTGGTGTTGCACGCCGCCAAAAACTCCCTATAATGCGCGCCATGCCGACGGGGCTCTGGATAAGCAGCTCTGCGGTGATTTTGAACTGAAGTGAAAAATGATGCAAAACATCGCTTGACACACAGTTGAAAATCACTAAAATGGCCGCCTCGCAACGCGGTGGAGCCGAAAGGCTCAAAAGTGAAGCGAAGCACGTTGAGTAGATGAGTTTGATAAATAATTTCAAAACGCTGGCTTGACACAAATTCTGGGAAGTGTAAGATACGCCTCCCGCTGAGCAAGGTAATAACCGGTTCAGCACTGCTCTTTAACAATAAGCAATCAATCATCTGTGTGGGCACTCACGGTTTAGATTCTGCAGCGAGCAATC
>NZ_JAIWOI010000358.1 GCF_020217005.1 Rheinheimera sp.
ATAGAACGCTTCAGACAGCATACTGCTGAGTATGCTGTCCGATGGGCTGCTTAATGAGAAATTCGTGGGGATCCCTCAGGGTCAGATCACATGGTGAGCTGACCCCTTTTGGTTTAAGGCAGGTATTCGTCCAGATAAGCTTCGTCTTCTTCGGCCTTTTTCGGCGGATTGCCGTCGTGGATCTGGAACTCTCTACGCTGGAAGTAGGCTTCTTTGATAAAAGCATAAGGGTCCACGGAGTCATTCAGCAGTTGTTCCATTGACATCATTTGTTCGCGACCGTCTAACACGCTAAATACGGCTTTGGTGATGGCTAGAGGTGTATTCAACCACGTAGACGGAAAATACAGATTGTCCACTACAGTCCCTGTGGTATCACGCACTGTGGTAGGGCCCAAAGCTGGCAACATCAGATATGGACCGTCACCAACACCCCAGGTGGCCAGCGTCTGATTAAAATCTTCGTCCTGGTTTTTTAAATCCAGGTGAGTAGCTACATCAAACAAACCAAATAAACCTACGGTGCTGTTCAGAACAAAACGGCCAAGGCTAATAGCGGCACTTTTTGGTTTGGCCTGAAGTACGCCGTTGACAAAATTAGTAGGTTCGTCGAGGTTATTGATGACGTTGGCTATGCCGGTACGGGCCGGTTTTGGCACTACTGTCATATAGCCTACTGTGGCTGGGCGTAACACATAAGCGTCCAGCACGTCATAGTTAAAATCCCAGATATCCCTGTTCACTGACTCAATAGGGTCCCTTGGGTCCTGATAGTTCTTTTGTGCTTGTTGTTCGTCTGCTGCTTTTTTACTGGCGCAGCCGGTGGCTGTTAACAGCAACAGGCACGACACTAAAACAGGCTTCATGCGTAAGACCATAAATTTGCATCCGTTTGGGGGAAATAACATATTGATTATTATACTGGTAAAGCGTCAGGTGGATCATCAGCTTTACTGCATAGATTTGTACTAAATAGTTGCAAAAAGTTGCATGGCGTGCAAAAAACAGCTTAACAGGGATAGCTTAGCGCAGGATCTCTGGCAAAGCTGTGGCCAGTTGCTGTCGCTCTGCGCTAAAAATTTCCTGTTCAATACGCAACCAGCTTTGACCATAATCCCAGTCAGTACTTAATGGCAACCAATTCATGCCGTCGAGCATACAGTTCAGGTTATATAAAAACGGATCTGTACCTTGCAGTCTATCTATGCTGTAGGTTTCGCTGGCGCTGCTCAAAAGCGCTATGCCACCAAAAGAAATAGCCCAATGTGCAAAGGCCATCAGATCGACTGTAGCTCCGGCTTTGGGCCGAAGTTCATTGATCACTATGGCATTTTGTAGCAACTGGTCCACCATATCGGAAATTTCTTTTTCCAGCTCCTGTTGCGCTTTAATCCGGGCTGGTGAACTTTTTTCCTGCACCCATGGCGATTTAGCGGTCAGGACGCAGCTAAACAAAATGGGCTGCATTTTGGCTGAGAGCAAATAAGCCTGATGTAAGGCCAGAGCTTTTTCCCTACTGCTGCCTTCAAATAAAGCGGCTTTTTTAAACAGATGGATTTCATGACGCAGGGCGGTGTTACACAGACCGGTGATCACATCTTCTTTGCTGGAAAAATGATTGTAGATAGTGCCTTTGGAATAGGGACTGGCTGCTGTAAGTTTATCCATCGTCAGGTTGGCATAGCCCTCTGCTTCGACCAATTGCAATGCTATCTGCAGCAATTCCTGTTCACGATCCGCTATGGCCTGCTGCTTTTTACTAAACCTCTGCGCCAAAGGACAGCTGCGGCTTTCCTTGTTGGCGATGTCACATAAAAATTTCAGCATAAAAACGGCTCTGTTTTCACTAGAGCTTCAGCTTAGCGCGGGCTTGCACAAGGTGCGGTCGGCATAAGGCGAAAGTTAGAGGCCTGGTCAGTAAAGGGTAGGCAGCCAGTAACAGCACTATGGTGACGGTACTTTGCCATGAGTCCCATTGGGCAATGGCAAAAAATAAAGGGACTAAAATTGCCAATTTCAACAAATTTAATAGCAATTTTTGCGGTGTTGGAACCTGTTCAGTGGCACTGCGGATCACTTGCATACGTTGTGCAAATTTCAGACCTGCAAGCTCAGGAATGGAATGGCTGCCAAAATACATCGAAGACTCCTTAAAAAAGACAGGCCCCGTATGAGTGAACAACAGGGCCTTATCTAGCTAACCTGATTAAAACGATTGGATTTGCGCCACTACGTCAGTCAGAGACAGCATCAGCTTTTCGCCAGTCAGACGGTTTTTCAGCTCTACCTTCTGCTCGTCCAGATTACGTTCACCCACTATGATGTGATAAGGCACACCAACCAGCTCCATATCGGCAAACATGACACCAGGACGCTCTTTACGGTCATCAAACAAGACTTCAAAGCCTGCGGCGGTCAGGTCTTTGTACAGCTGCTCTGCAGCTTCCTGGATACGCACTGATTTGTGCATATTCATTGGCACTATAGCCACCTGAAACGGCGCTATAGCGGCAGGCCATTTGATGCCATATTCGTCATGGTTTTGTTCAATAGCCGCTGCGACGATACGGGATACACCGACACCATAACAACCCATCGTCATGATCTGGTGCTTGCCTTCTTCGTTTAATACGCCGGCCTTCATCGCTGCGGAATAGCGGTCACCTAATTGGAATATATGGCCTACTTCAATACCACGACGTATGACTAACTTACCTTGACCGCATGGACTTGGATCACCTTCGACCACATTACGTAAATCAGCCACCTGATAAGTGGTGATATCGCGGTCGAAGTTCACACCAGTAAAGTGGAATCCGTCTTTATTGGCACCTGTGACAAAGTCGGCTAAGTGAGCCGCAGCATGGTCAACTATGACCGGAATAGTTAAGCCGACAGGGCCTACTGATCCAGGTTTAGCTCCTGTTGCAGCCAGAACTTCTTCTTCTGATGCAAATTGCAGTGGAGAAGCAACCAGTGGATGTTTTTCTGCTTTAATTTCGTTTAGCTCATGGTCACCACGCAACACTAAAGCCACTAAAGTCTGAGCCGCTTTTTCGTCGGCTTTGCGGGCATAAACTATTAAGGTTTTGGCGATGGCGCGAGCCTCAACTTTTAACAAGGCCGAGACTTCATCAATAGTTTTTGCATCAGGGGTGGCCACTTCAGTTTTAGCTTGTGTGGCAGCAGGGCGACTGCCTTGAGGTGGCAATGCTTCTGCCTTTTCAATATTAGCTGCGTAGTCGCTACCGTCAGAGAATACAATGGCATCTTCACCTGACGCCGCCAGCACATGGAATTCGTGTGACATGCTACCGCCAATAGCGCCAGTATCGGCCAATACAGGGCGGAAATCTAAACCCAGACGGGTAAAGATATTGCAGTATGCTTGATACATAGCATCATAGGTCTGCTGCAAACTCTCCTGACTTAAGTGGAAAGAGTAAGCGTCTTTCATTAAGAATTCACGGGCGCGCATTACACCAAAACGTGGACGGCGTTCGTCACGGAATTTGGTCTGAATTTGATATAAATTAATAGGCAGTTGTTTGTAGCTGCTGATTTCTTTGCGAACTAAATCTGTCACTACTTCTTCGTGGGTTGGGCCTAAGACAAAGTCACGCTGGTGACGGTCTTTAAAACGCAGCAGCTCAGCGTCCATTTTTTCCCAGCGACCAGATTCCTGCCACAGTTCAGCGTGCTGAACTACAGGCATCAGAATTTCAATAGCGCCTGCTTTGTTCATTTCTTCGCGGACTATTTGCTCTACCTTACGTAAAACCCGCAAGCCAGTGGGCAACCAGGTGTATAAACCTGAAGCCAGACGACGCACCATACCGGCACGTAACATCAATTGGTGGCTGATAATCTCGGCATCGGCCGGGGTTTCTTTCATAGTGGAGAGTAAATACTGACTTGTCCGCATAAATAATTCCGTGAGTTTTAAGTTTAATTGTTCTGTGAATGACCTGCTGTACCCTAAGTAATTGATGTTGCAGGCAGACCACAAGTGCGTGGGACCCCGGCAGCATAGTAGTCCTATGTGACCGGGGTAAACAAAAGTGTCAACAAAGCTGCAGCTTCAAGTACGATGGATGCATTCTATCAAGCCTGCTATTGGGGCAATAGCTTAATCTGATGTTTTATCCATTCTGTTGTCAGATTTTGTCCTGAGACCATGCCACCTAAGCTGTAAAGCTCGTTGTTCATGGTCACTAGTGTACGTAAATCCATCACAGCTGTAGTGTGTTCAGCTTTCAGCCAGCTTTTGTCCGTTAAAGAATAAGCCCAGACCTCAGCTGATGGTTCGGCTGGTGTGCCATCATAACCAATACCGTTGTAGTTGTAAGCCGTTTCACTGCCACCGATGAAGACTATCAAGTCCTTGCCATCTTGTTTGACCGCGGCTGCCGCCATTCGGTAGCGCGCTTTGCCTGTTGGATGTGTTATTTGTTGCCAGCTGATGCGATTGGCATCTGTTTTACTGATTTCGCCTAACCAACACTGAGCCACAGTTTCATAGGCGCGGGGTAAAGTCTGATAGCTGACTTTGACACCATCACACAACAGCATCTGATTACCGGACAACGCGCCGGCTAAACCAAAAGTAGGCGTACCGGGAAAAGGAGTAGCCTGACTCCACTTTTGCGTAAAGTTGTCGAATACCTGCACCAGATTAACGTTACCATCCTGCGACCAGCCGCTGGTCAGGTAAATGTACCTGTTGTTATAGGCTAAAGCGACGCTGTCATCGACGGCAACCGGCATATCCGGTAGCTTGTTGTAACTTTTAGTCACAGGGCTGTAGCGATAACCCTCGGCGCTTGAGACTTCAGTGCCATTGGCCGCCACAGTGTAGCCACCAAAGATAAAAAAATGATTCTGCAAAGTGACACCTGAACTTGCCAGTCGGCCACTTAAACGTTGCCGGCTTGGCACTGTCGGCGCTTTCAGCCAGGTGGGTTCACCTACTGTCCATTGCCAGACTCTGTTGTGAACATCGGCATGAGTTTTTCCAGCGGCAAGTCCCATAAAACTGGCGACGTATGTGCGTCCGGCGACAGTGGTGCTCATCACCAGATTATTACTCACTGCCTCAGGTAAGGCAGGCAAATCGGCGGCACTGAGCCACAGCGGCGGGTTAAGTATCAGAAAGAGGCTGTATTTCAGTAACTTGCTGTTGCTTTGTAACATGCCTGATTTCAGTAACATGGTTGTGTACTCCGTTCACTGTCCATTTTATATTAAAGTGATACAGCGTCATGCCATAGCTTTGTTGCTCCGTCTTTTGTTTTTTATACGGAGGGCGCGGGTCTTGTTTTAACACTTTTTCTATCAAAACTGCTAATTCAGGCTGGTCTTTTTGTCGCTGACAAAATTCCAGCACTGCAGGCTCAAAACTGACTGTCATATCAGTTTCTGGCGCTGAGTCGGCAAAACCACCCGCTGCATCTGGCAGCGCATCGGCGTAGGGCAGGTAAGGTTTGATGTCCAGTATCGGGGTGCCATCGAGCAGATCGACACCGGATAGCTGAATGATTAAACGCCCCTGTTTACGTACCACGCCTTCGAGTTTTACGACAGAAAGTCCAATTGGGTTTGGTCTGAAGGTCGCCCTGGTGGCAAAAACCCCTTTTTTTTCATTGCCGCCCAGACGAGGCGGCCGCACCAGAGGTGACCAGCCTTTGTCTGCGGTTTCGTGGAATACAAACACCAGCCATAAATGGCTAAAAGCTTCAATACCCCGCACTATAGCATCGTCGTCATAACCTGGTTCGAGCACCAACTCTGCTCTGGCTTCGGCGATCAGACCCGGCTGGCGGGGAATAGCAAACTTTTGTTTATAGGGTGAGCGAATAGTGCCCAGCACTTGCATTTGATAAGAGGGCATCAGTTCCTCAAAAGATAAAAACAGACCTATACCGATCGTCCTTTAAGCGGACGCTTTGTTGACTGTATCCGCAACGAACCCGGGTATAGAGCGAAAAAAGAAAGGCTATTATGGCGTTAGCCTCCACAAAGGACAAGCAAAGCTCAAAAAGTGGCGATACAGAAAAAGACTTTACAAGAACGAGAAAACTTGGGATTAATAGCAGCTAATTGCTTTGTCCTGATCATCATCTGAGTAATCAGATACCAGTAAGCATTCAAGAGCGGTATAAACCGTCAAAAAACAACCAAAACCACCTGAATCCACTTTGTTTATGCAGCAACCTTGCTGTGTTTTTGCTATGGCGTGACGAGAGTTAGTATGGAAAAGAAAGTTTTATTAATTGAATGCCCGGATTCAAAAGGCCTGATCGCACAGATCACCAATATTTGCTACAAACACCAGCTGAATATTATTCGTAATACCGAGTATGTTGACCCGGATTCAGGTCAGTTTTTTATGCGTACTCAGCTTGAAGGTATATTTAACGATAAAACGCTGATGCTGGATTTGGACAGAGCATTGCCTGCGGGCAGCAGCAGACAGCTGGTCGCTGCAGGGCGCAAGAAAGTTGTGATATTGGTGACGAAAGAAGCCCATTGTTTGGGTGATATTTTGATGAAAGTGTATGACGGCTCGTTAAAGCTGGATATAGCTGCTGTGGTCGGTAATCATCCGGATTTACAAAGTCTTGCGGAGAAATTTGATATTCCTTATCACTTTGTCAGCCACCTGAACCTGAGCCGTGAGCAACATGAAGCCGCTTTGCAGCAAGTGATAGATCCTTATCAGGCTGATTATTTAGTGTTGGCAAAATTTATGAGAGTGCTCAGTCCTGCTTTTGTGGCGCACTACAAGGAACGTATTATTAATATTCACCATAGTTTTCTGCCCGCTTTTATAGGTGCTAACCCTTATCATCAGGCGCATAAGAGAGGGGTGAAGATTATTGGTGCTACGGCGCATTTTGTAACAGATGATTTGGATGAAGGTCCAATTATTAAACAGTTGGTGACTCCGGTAGACCATACCTACAGTGCGATGGATATGGTCAAAGCCGGCCGGGATGTGGAGAAAAATGTGCTGAGTAAGGCATTGCAACTGGTATTGGAAGACCGGGTTTTTGTGCATGGTAATAAAACAGTAATACTGTAAAAAAGCATTCAGATCAGAGGCTTGGTTCGATTTTTTCGGAAAACCTTCTATGCTGATTAAAAGTCTCCGAAGGTATTAGTCTATGTCTGGTAAAAGGACTGTTGAATTTCGTTTCCTGGCCGAGCCTACTCATGTCAATTTCGGCGGCAAAGTGCATGGCGGCATGGTGATGAAGTGGATTGATCAGGTGGCTTATGCCTGCGCTGCAGGCTGGAGTGGCTTGTATTGCGTTACTGTTTCAGTCGGGACTATCCGATTTCGCCGTCCTATATTGGTGGGGCATCAGGTCGAACTGATAGCCCGTATTGTGTATACAGGCACTACAAGCATGCATGTGTTGGTTCAGGTGCGTTCAGGCGATACCAAGGGCGGAGAAATGCTGGAAACCAATCATTGCATTATCAGTTTTGTGGCGCTGGATGCTGAAGGACACACCGCGAAAGTACCAGCCTGGGTGCCGGTGACTGAGGAAGACAGGTTTTTGCAGTCTTACGCCGTAAAAACCAAAGCCTTTTCTCAGGAAGTTGAACAAAACATGCTGGATTTTTATCAGGAGAAACTGCTATGAACAAGCTCTGGTTGTTACTGATTTTTTGCAGTTTTTTAAGCCCGGCGGCAGAACCTGTGCTACATCCGCGGCTGGAGTTATTCAGGCCTTTTTTAGATAGTTATTGGCAGGGGGATTTAACTGAACCCGGTAAAGAGAAAAAAATGATCGACAGGTCTGTCTGGAGCAGGGCATTAAATGGTCAGGCGATTAAAACTGTTCACTCGGTTAATGATGGCGAATATGGTGGAGAGACGCTCATTTTCTGGGATCAGAAGCAACAAAAAATTGCCTATTATTATTTCACCACCGCAGGTTTTTATACGCATGGCACTATGAGTTACGATGAAAAAAGCAAGAGTATTGAAGCGCTGGAGAATGTAGAAAACAATGCACAAGGTATCACGCAAGTACGCTCGTTTTCAGTATTGAACCCAGACGGCACATTGCAAGTCAGCTCTGAGTATCTGCAAAATGGACAATGGGTGAAAGGGCATAGCGCTTTGTATAAACGCCAGCCCCATACCGAAGTGAAATTTCACTAAGCTGATTATTTTTCGATGATCAGTTCTTCTGTAGGCTCCAGTGCATAAATATTGTCAATCTGTAATGCGCTGGAGTGACTGACCCGCAGGTCTTTAATATGGCCATTGCGCAGGCTGTAAACCCAACCATGCACTGTCAGTGGCTGGCCTCTTTCCCAGGCATCCTGTACAAAACTGGTGTGACATACATTACGCACCTGTTCCATAACATTGAGTTCACATAACCGATTTACTCTTTGACCATCGTCTTCAAAGCTGTCCAGTTCAACTCTGTGCAGGGCGTATACGTCTTTAATATTACGCAGCCAGTTATCGACAAAACCTATACGCTGTTTATTCATCGCTGCTGCAACACCTCCACAGCCATAATGGCCACAGACGATAATATGTTTCACTTTTAAGATATCGATGGCGTATTGCAATACAGATAAACAATTGATGTCGGAATGGAGTACCAGATTGGCAACGTTACGGTGTACAAAAAGCTCACCTGGCAGTAATCCAACTATTTCATTGGCCGGAACCCTGCTGTCTGAGCAGCCGATCCAGAGGTATTCAGGAGCCTGTTGTTCTGAGAGTTGCTTAAAAAAACCAGGAGCTTCCTGCTCAACCCGCTCAGCCCATGCCCTGTTATTGGCAAATAAGTGTTTTAAGGAACGCATTGAATTACCCTTTAGAAAACTGGCGCTAAGATAACAGATATCGCCTGTGTTGGAACACCGACCAGAACTTATTCAGCAGATAAAAATAGTCAGGTAACAACACCGCAGTAGTGGAGGCAAGGAATACTTCAACTGGTTTAAGTCAATATAGTTACGATATCGGTCAGACATTAGATCAAAGATGGTAAAGATTATAATGTTTTTTTGTCGACTTTTATGTTTTAAGGAAACGCAATGATGTTGCCTATGTAATAGATATTTATCTCTGCTTGCCACTGTTTTACTTTCTTTTTAATAAAATAAGATAGTGTTAACGCTTTTATTTATGGAAATGATTATGTACTATCTCTTACAGTATTTATCAACGGGAGATTTTCATGTCATTGTTACTTGATAAAAAAGAACTGAAAAAGGCCGCAAAAGAAATCACAACTGTAAAGTTACATGAAGTGATTGAAACGTTAAATTCAGTTTTGGCTGAGCGCCAGAAAGAAACAGAAGTGTTATCTCAGATCCGGGCTTTAGCGAAAGCTCAGGGCTTTACTCTGGAACAACTGGGTTATCAACTGAACGCTGATGTAGTAGTGAGCCATGATGATGACACGGAATCGAAAGGCAAACGCCCTGTTAAGCCAAAATTTAAAACCATCAACAAAGAAAGTCAGTTTTTCTATGTAGATGCAGGTAAATTACATTTACTGAAAACACACACCATGAAAAAAGCCTTGTTAGACCGTGGTATTAAAGTTGTGCCATTTCATAAAGTAGACACTAAATACGCTAAAGATATTGAGGCTCTGTTGGCTGAAGCCGGTACTCAGGCCATTGAAAACTTTAACAGTAAAGTTGACGTCTGGAACTCATGGGCTCAGGCGAACGGCGAAGAGATTCTGTCGAAGAAGTAAAAACTTGTTATTGATAAGATAAAAAACCGGCTCAGTTGAACTGCAGCCGGTTTTTTATAGCACAAAAGCCGCTGTTATTTTTGTTGCGCGTCTAAAGACTGACCATTGACCGCTGTGCTGTCATCACTCATTAAATACAAATACACAGGCATAATTTGCGCCGGAGTAGGCAGACTTAACTGATCTTCACCCGGATAGGCTTTACTGCGCATTTTGGTGCGGGTAGCGCCCGGATTTATACAATTTACTCTGACCGT
>NZ_JAIWOI010000359.1 GCF_020217005.1 Rheinheimera sp.
TGTACCCTGGTATTCGGCTGCCATCAGTTGCATTAAACCTTCAGTGGCAAACTTAGAGACCGCATAGCCTCCCCAATAAGCTCTGGCCTGACGACCCACACCTGAAGACGTGAAAACAATAGAACTTTGAGGTGCCAATTTCATTACAGGGATCAATGCCTGACTCATCAGCATGGCTGCTGTGACGTTAACCTGCAAAATATCCTGCCAGGTCGCCAGGTCCAGATGTTCAAACGGACTTAATACGCCAAGCATGCCAGCGTTGTGCAACAGTCCGTCTAATTTACCAAACTCCGCTTTTATAGTAGCGGCCATGTCGTGGTAGTGTTTTGCCGTGGCTCCCTTTAAATCCAGCGGCACTATAGCCGGCTCTGGCCAACCTGCTGCTACTATTTCGTCATAGACAGCAGTCAGCTTTGAAGTTGTTTTGCCTAACAGAATGACTGTAGCGCCATATTCGGCGTAGCTAAGTGCCGCCGCTTTGCCAATGCCATCGCCAGCACCAGTGACCAGAATAACTTTGCCTGCAAGTGACTGGGCCTTCGCCTGATAATTAAACATAAATAGGGCTCTTCGCAGTTAAAAAACGGCCGCAGCATACCTGCTCTGTACTAATTTTGCACCTTTCTTCAACTAGCTTGATTTTGAGCTAGCGAATTTTTTCCGATTGGGTTAAGTTTAACTGGTCGTAGCTGTTAAAGGCTAACATTACAAAACCAACGACTCCGTTAGATAACTATCGGGGCAGAATAAGAAAAATACAGGACACGGGGAGAAGATATGAACAAGCTTTTGCTTAGCTTTGCCATTGCCAGTGCATTAGGTTTAGCCGGTTGCGGTGGTGAGTCACTGGACGAAATTAAAGACGATACTCAAACAGGTGGTGAGGTTCAGGTTCCTTTATCACGCGTAGTCTATGACCCGGCCAACGGCGTATTGTCGGCCCCTAACGATTTATTACTACAAGGCACTACTGACGGCACCTTGTTTATGCCTGGTGAGAAAAATGCTGCCGGAACTCACATTGATGCGCCGAACTATGCTGATCCAACTACTGCTCTTGGCGCTTTGGATGGCTGGTCTACGCAAAACCCTTTTACTGTTGCTCTTAGCTTCACTGCAGGTGTGACTTTAGATGCAGCCAGCGTGCAACAAGCTGGTGCTGTGTATTTAGTCGAAACCCTGATGGGTGATCCGGCATCACCTGATGCTAATTGTCGTGCAGTGCCGCGTGGTACGGCCTGTAAAGCAGTGGACAGCCTGACCTATGGTGTGGATTACATCTCACGCGCCAGTGGAAATAGTGTGGCCATTATCCCATTAAAACCTTTAAAACCAGCCACGACTTATATTCTGGTGTTCACTGATGCAATAAAAGATAGTGAAGGCCGTTCTGTAGCACCTTCTTCCTCCTATGAACTGGTGAAGCAGGACATTGCAACTAAGCCTTTAGGTACTGCAGCTCAGTTGGCTCTGCAAGCTGTGATTAACAGCTTTGAAAATGCGGTATCAGCAGAGTCCATTAATAAAGCGGGTATTATCTATACTGCGGCTATTACGACTCAGTCAACAGCTCCGGTATTTACCACTATTAAACAGTTAATGGCACCAAGCCCGTTAAATAACAACACTCCACCTTCAGTGATGCTGACGAATACAGGCGCAGTAGTGTCTGATGTGTTGTTCCCGGGCCAAGCTGTAGCGGATAGCCTGGCTGATCCACGTTTTATCTTTAAACTGGCCAAACTCTACACTGGTACTATCAACCTGCCATACTATTTAGGGGCTGCAACAGCAGAGAACCCTACAGCGCCACTAAGCACGCGCTGGACGGCACGTTGTGACTCTGGCGCCATCATTGCCTCTTTAACTCAGGCACAAAAAACTGCGCTGGAAGCCGGTATTACTAACCCGGCGCAGGCTGGCAACGATGCATTTTGTAATGCAGCTTCCAATGGTGCTTTGCGTGATTTTGGTTTAGACAAACAACGCCACCTGACTAAGTTTAATGTTATTCCTAAAGTAAACAGCACTCAGACTTTAGCAGTACAGGTGACAGTGCCTGATGAAGTTCGTGGCGCTGCTTTAGGTTTGGTTAAACCGGCCGCAGGCTGGCCAGTAGTGATACTGCAACACGGTATTACTTCTAAGAAAGAAGATATGTTAGCTATCACAGGTGCTTTATCAGCCCGTGGTTTTGCCACTATAGCTATCGACCATCCGTTACACGGCAGCCGCGGCTTTGGCGCGTTAAACGCAAGCAATGGCAATGCAACTGTGTATATGAACCTGTCTAACCTGTTGGTCACCCGCGACAACCTGCGTCAAAGCATCGCAGATATGCTGGGCTTACGTTTAGGTATGAACTTTAATAATCAGCCAGGTTTATTAAATACTCAGGACGTTCAGTTCTTAGGTCACTCTTTAGGTGCTATTTCAGGTACTTCGATGGTGGCTTTAGCCAACACAACCACAGGCAATGCTCAACTGGATGCTTTGTATAAAATCCGTGCTGCAACTCTGGCTATGCCTGGTGGTGCTGTCGCGAACTTCCTGTTAGATTCGGCTTCTTTTGGTCCTACGATTAAAGCGAGCGTGTTGTTAGGTGCAGGTGGTGCAACAGCTCAGGGTTATATTGACTTCGCAACTAGCAATAGCTGTGGCGCTGGTCAGTCAGCACCTTACGCTGCTTGTTTTAACTCGTTCGTACAGGCGCTGTCGGCTACTAACCCAACTGCTTTAGCTGCGTTGAATGCGTCCTTCTCCTCCTTCGCTTTTGCGGCTCAGACTGTGACTGATGCTGGTGATCCAAATAACTACGCTGCTATGCTGGCGGCCTCTGCAACACCTACTTATATAATTGAAGTGGTTGGTGATCAGGCATCACAATTACCGGATCAGGTGATACCAAACAGAACACCTATGCCTCTGGCTGGTACTGAACCTTTAGCGGCCTTGTTAGGTGCATCAGCAGTAAATAATGTCGCTGGTACATACCCTGTTACCGGTACTGCGTTAAGTCGCTTCATTGCTGGTGGTCATAGCTCCATTCTGAGCCCAACTGCCAGTGCTGCTGCCACAACTGAGATGCAAAGCCAAAGCGTCAGCTTCTTTATGAGCCGTGGCGCTGGTGTATTGGTTACTAATGGTGCAGTGATGGCTCCAGCCAACTAACAGCTTTATGTCGTTGTATAGGCCCGGCTCAGTAGCCGGGCTTTTTTTTCGAACAAATCTGGTCCAGCCAAAGATTGATCCGCTTGTATTCGATTTTTTTGCCGCCATCAGGCTACAATGCCGGGAGTTTTTCTTGAAAAGGAATGGAAGTGGAATTTTTATATCAATACGGTTTATTTTTAGCAAAAACCGCCACAGTTGTTATAGCCCTGGCTGTGATCATTCTTGTGGTTGCTGCCGCTAAACAAAAAGCGAAAAAAGGCGAGCTGGAGTTTAGTGATCTTTCAGAACAGTATCAGGAGCTGACAGCCGATCTACAACAGCAACTGCTGGACAAAAAAGCTTACAAAGCCTGGTCGAAACAACAAAAGCAGCAAGAAGAGCCAAAAGAGCGGCTTTTTGTGCTGGATTTTAATGGCAGTATGGATGCGCACGAAGTGGAGGCTTTGCGTGAAGAAGTGACGGCAGTCCTGGCCGTAGCTTCAGCCACAGATGAAGTCTTGGTCCGACTGGAAAGCCCGGGTGGGGTAGTGCATGGTTATGGTTTGGCTGCATCTCAGTTGGATCGGATCAAGCAGCAAAACATTCGGCTGACAGTAGCCGTCGATAAAGTTGCGGCCAGTGGCGGTTATATGATGGCTTGCATCGCAGATCGTATTCTGGCTGCTCCTTTTGCTATTGTTGGCTCTATTGGCGTGGTGGCTCAGTTGCCTAATTTTCATAAACTGCTGAAGAAGAACCATATTGATGTAGAGCAGTTCACGGCAGGTGAGTTTAAACGTACTGTTACTGTTTTTGCTGAAAATACCGACAAAGGCCGTGAAAAGTTTCAGCAAGAGCTGGAGCAAACCCACGTGTTATTTAAAGATTTTGTGCACAAGCACAGACCAGTCCTCGAGATGGACAAGGTAGCCACAGGCGAACATTGGTTTGGTTACCAGGCGTTGACCTTGAATTTAATCGACCAGCTTCAAACCAGTGACGATTATCTGGTGCAGCAATTTAGCAACAAAAAAGTGGTGCAGGTGAAGTATCAGCTTAAACGTAAACTGGCTGAAAAAGTCGGTTTAGCGGCAAGCACTGCAGTTGCTGCCAGCCTGAACAAGTTAGCCAATCTGAGTTTTTGGCGTTAGGTTATGCACGCTGAGTTTTGGCATCATTGCTGGCAAAATCAACGTATTGGTTTTCATCAATCTGACGTTCATCCTTTGTTGCCTGTAGTGTTATCCCAACTGTTCTGGGATCAGACAAAAGCTATTTTTGTGCCTTTATGTGGCAAAAGTCTGGACTTGTGGTGGTTATCAGGGCGGGGGCAGGTGATAGGCGCAGAGCTTTCAGAGTTAGCTTGCCAGCAATTTTATCAGGAACAGCGACAGCCCTATGTTGTGTCTGGCTACAAAGAGTTTCGGCATTTTTCCCATCAAAATGTGGCGATCTGGCAAGGGGATTATTTTCGCTTAGAGCCCTCGCAGCTGGGGAGCATAGGCCTGATTTATGATAGGGCTGCACTAATCGCTTTGCCTGCTCCAATGCGCTTTGAGTATGTTCGCCAGTTAAAGCAACTTTGTCAGGGACCAGTGTCCCTGTTGCTATTAAGTCTTGAATATCCGCAGGAGGAAATGTCCGGACCACCTTTTTCGGTCGCTGAGCAGGAAATCAGGCAACTGTTTGATTTCGCTTCCTCAATTGAGCTGTTAGCAGTGCGTAATTTAACTGGACGACCTTTCGCACAGCGGCAATTTCAGGTCAGTCAATTGGTAGAAAAAGCATTTTGGATCCGTTGGTGATGGGCCAATAAAAAAACGCCGCAGATGCGGCGTTTTTTATGCAAAGCTTTTTTAACTGTTTTTTCCTGCGTCAGGATTGTTAAAGCAGTCTTCATCAAACTGATTTTCGCTTTTGGCAACCAAGCACGACACCATAGCGTCCCCCGTAATATTCACAGCAGTACGGGTCATATCTAATAAGCGGTCAACACCAATAATCAGCGCTATACCTTCAACAGGTAAGCCTACTTGTTGCAGTACCATCGCCAACATAATCAACCCCACTCCAGGCACACCAGCAGTGCCTATAGAGGCTAAAGTCGCGGTCAGAATGACCATCAGATAATCCATAGTGGTTAAATCAATCTGAAACACCTGAGCAATAAAGACAGTAGCGACACCCTGCATAATAGCTGTGCCATCCATATTGATAGTGGCGCCTAAAGGTATAGTGAAGGAAGCGATGCTATTGCTAACCCCCAGTTTCTTGGTGGCGGTTTCCATATTCACCGGAATAGTTGCGTTGCTGCTGGACATGCTAAATCCGAATAGGGCGGCATCTTTCATTTTTCTGAAAAACATGAGCGGATTTAAACGGCCAAAAATTGAAATGAAGCTGCCGTATACGATAAAACCGTGAAAAAACAATGCAAAAAGCACAGTGCCAAAATACCAACCTAAGCTTTCCAGGTCTTTTAAATCCAGACTGGTAAAGAGTTTTGCCATCAGAAAAAACACACCGTACGGCGCCAATGCCATCATAAAGCTAACCAGCTTCATCACTACGTCGTTTAAATCGTTAAACAAAGCTCTCACTCTGGCGCCGGCCTCACCTGTTAAAGCCACAGCTAAACCAAAGAGCACAGAAAACACGATAATTTGCAACATTTCGCCTTTCGCCATCGCCTCTACCGGGTTACTTGGGAACATGTTGATAAAAACCTGAGTGATAGAGGGGGCCTGCTGTACGCTAAATTCTGAATCAGCTGTCATTTGTACGCCGGCACCAGGTGACACCAGCACTGCAAAGAAAATGGCGATGGCTATCGCTATAGCCGTGGTCAGAATATACAAACCCACCGACTTACCACCCAGCCTGCCCAAAGTACTGCCATCGCTTAATGAACTGGTACCGCACACCAGAGAGACAAACACCAGAGGGACAACCAGCATCTTTAAGCTGGCGATAAAAATTTGCCCTCCGGCATGAAAGATACCATCGACAAAAAAGGCACGCAGGCCAAGCTCTGCACCAAACAAACTTAAAGTCCGCTCAGCTTCACCCGCTAACAGGAACTTAAATAAAGCGCCAACCAGAATACCGAGCGCCATGCCGATCAGAATACGTGGGGTAAGACCTAATTTCTTTTTTGAATTCATTTTTATCTTTGTGAGTCCAGAAAAATGCCGCTTAGCCTAACAGTTTGTGAGTCAAAAGAAAAACTGCAACTGACGGAATTATTTTGCACTTTGGCTTAACCCAGTGCAAAAGTTTCGACTAAGCTAGAATGATTACAATAAGTTAGCGCATCCAGGGAGAATCCAGATGCTTAGATTCAGGTCGTATTTTGTCTTAGTTGTTATGGTTCTCTTGTCCGCTTGTGGTGGTGGGGGCGGTACCATCAGCGATAATGGTGGTGGTGGAACTACCGAAGTGATCAGCATCCGCCTGGATTTAAGTACTGCCGCTGGCACAGTATCCTCTGAGGTCAGCAAAGCCCAGCCTCTGACCTTAACCGCTACCTTATCCTCGTCCACAGGCCGTTCTATGGCCGGGCAACTGGTGACTTTCAGTTTTAACGATGAGCTGTTGGCCAACTTTAATAATGAAGCGGGTACAGCGCAGACCAATAGTAATGGCGTGGCTACCATTGGAGTGATTGTGGGCACCAAAAGTGGGGCTGGGACCATAGCCGCGACACTAACAGGCGGCCAGTCTACTACCATAAGTTTTGCTTCCGCAGGGGACGCCGATGATGTCGAACCAGAAAAACCAGTTGGCTCATTACGCCTGATCGCAGATAACCTGCAATTAGGGTCAGGCGGCACAGCAAAAGTGGCGTTGTCTGCTGTAGTGCTTGATACCAATAACATTTTACAATCAGGTGTCACAGTACAGTTCAGCGCCAGTTCGGGCGAGCTGCAGGTGAACAGCGCCGTGACTGAAGCAGATGGGGTGGCGAAAGCCACTTTGTCCAGCAGTGTGGATTCGTCCCTGCGTACTGTGAAAGTGACGGCTTCAGTGGGTGACAAAAGCGCGACATTGGACATTAACGTGGTTGGAACCTCCATTTTGATCAGCGCTCCACGTTCTATGGTATTGGCCGATACTGTGACTATAACGGCCGATCTGACTGATTTTGATGGCAAAGGCATACAAGGGCAACGTCTGACGGTGACTTCGGCTTTGGGAAATCCGATCACCAGCACTTCGCTGGTGACAGCGGGAAATAGCGGCCGTGTCAGCTTTAGTTACAGGGCTGTTCAGGGAGGAACCGATGAAATCCGTGTCGCGGGGTTAGGTGCCACAGCTGTTGCAAGCATCAGTATTCAATCCGACCAGTTTAGCTTTCTGACCAGCAATCTGATCGAAGTTCCGTTAGGCACTGAACAGGCATTGACGGCTGAATGGCTGGTTAACAATCTGCCAAATGTAAATAAAGCCCTGAATTTCACCACGACCAGAGGGACTCTGGGCCTGGTGTCAGGCAATCTGACCGGAGTGTCGGTGGATCAAACAACCAATGCTCAAGGTCAGGCATCAGTGCTGGTTACCTCAAATTTTGCTGGTTTTGCCAATATAGCGGCGACAGAGATCCGGCCTGGTGCGACTGATCTGCTGACAACTCAGACTCGTGTTGAATTTGTTGCAACTGTGCCGGATTCGGTGAAAGTTCAGGCTTTTCCGGCTCAGGTCGGGCCCGGTGAGCAAAGCGTGATCCGCGCTGTGGTGCGTGATCAAAACAATAATCCTGTGAAAAACCGTTCTGTGGCTTTTACCCTCAACGGCGCTCCCGGAGGCCAAATTAATCCCGCCACAGCGGTCACGGATTCTCAGGGCCTTGCCAGCACTGTCTTTACGGCAGATAACAGCACAGGGGCTGGTACTGGCGCGAATTTAAATGTTCAGGCGACTGTGCTCAATACCCTGCCGGTCGTGGCGGATAACACCCCGGTAGCAGTGGGAACCAGAACTCTGTTTTTCCGTTTTGGCACAGGTAACACCATAGAGGAGCCCAGCCAGTCAGTGTTCAGCAAAGAGTTTTCTATTCTGGTCACCGATTCATCCGGCAATCCAGTTGCAGGACAGGACTTGAATGTTTCTGTATTACCCGTCAGCTATAACAAAGGCTTTTGGAAACCTGAACCAGATTTAATTGATTTTGAATACTGGGATCCCGTAGTGACAGTCGGAGATTGTCAAAGTGAAGATGTAAATAACAATGGCATTATGGATCCGGGTGAGGACTTTAATGCTGACGGCCAGTTAACTCCGGGTAATGTAGTGTCTGTGCCAAGGACAGTGCGGGCCGATGCGAACGGTATTGCAACTTTTGATATGGTTTATCCAAAAGATATAGCACCCTGGACGCAAGTGTTGCTGACTGTGACAGGTTTTGCTGATGGCTCGGAGAACGTGTCCAGCAGGGAATTCAGAACCGTAGTATCAGGAAATTACGTGGCAGATGAAAACTCTGCACCGGCACGTAACCCCTTTGGTTCTAGCGCAAATTGTGCGGACACTGATTAACTAAAGCCATTAGAACGAGCGAATAAAAAAGGCGGACAAGTCCGCCTTTTTTAGCTTAATTACGCTGGAACTGGTACACAGATCCCAGTTTTAAGATTTGTGTTAACTCATCTAAAGCCTGACGGCTTTCAACCAGGAGTTGAGGATCGGCTAAATCAGCCTCACTAATCTGGTCGCGGTAATGTTTATCTACCCATTGATTTAACCGGATAAACAAGCCATCGTTCATCAATACCGCCGGATTGACTGCCTGATGCTCTGCGTCGCTCATCGCCACGCGCAAGCGCAGGCATGCCGGGCCACCGCCATTTTGCATACTTTGTTTTACATCAAAATAATGCACCTGGCGCACAGGAGTACCACGTCCTGTCAGTTGTTCCAGATAAGCCGAGACTGTTTCGCTGTCGCGACACTCAGTTGGCGCAATAATGGCCATATCACCATTGGGTAAAGTCACCAACTGGGTATTAAACAAATAAGTCTTTACTGCTTCAGACACCGAGACTTCAGAAGTTTTTACTTCAATAAAGTGCAGATCTGCAGCAGAACCAAACTTACGACGAATCTCGTCGAGTTTACTTTGGGTATCAACAAAAGCCTGTTCGTGGAAAAACAGTACATTCTGGTTACCTACAGCAATCACGTCATTGTGAAACACACCCTGGTCAATGACATCCGGGTTTTGTTGCATCATCACGGCGCCGTTTTCAGACAAGCCGTGCAAACGGGCGACAGCTTCACAGGCTTCCAGCGTATGCCGGGCAGGAAAGCGTTTAGGCGCTGGTTTTGATGAGTCAAACGCATAACGACCATACACAAAGAGCTCAACGCCAGCCTCGCCATAAGCGCTGCATAAGCGGGTATGGTTGGCCGCACCTTCGTCACCGAAATGATCGTTATCCGGCAAATGCTGGTGATGAGCAAAGTGCTTATCATCATTGAACATAGCTTTGAGGATCCGACCCGTGGTCAAAGGTTCCAGTGAGCGGTGAAACTTATTGGTTAAGTTTGCCGGGGTAAAATGAATTTTACCATCTGCAGTATCTGCGCTCGGTGAAATAGTTGCGGCGTTGGCTGTCCACATACTGGAGGCTGAACAAACAGCTTTCAGCACTGCTGGGGCTTGTTTTGCTGCTTTACTAATCACCTCACTGTCAGTGCCGGTAAAGCCTAAACGTCTTAAGGTATAGACATCAGGTCTTTCCTGTGGCGCCAGTACACCTTGCACTAAACCTAGTTCGGATAGGGACTTCATCTTCTGCAAACCCTGTTTAGCGGCTTGTTTCGGACTTGAGGTATTTTTGGCGTT
>NZ_JAIWOI010000360.1 GCF_020217005.1 Rheinheimera sp.
GTTTAGCGAGGCAACATTACCGATGGATAATCCGGCATAGTTGTGCGTCGGCCCGACCAGGCCGTCAAAGTTTGCTTCAAAGAACTTCATTTTTGCTTTATTCCTTCATTTTTGGGAAGGGGCTCTGCTTTTATTATTATTGCGGCCGTTGCTTCATTTTTTTTCCGTTGGCACTGAAAACCACAGCTTTAACGGCTGTATCTGCAGTGACTTTGGGAAACTAACCTGCGTACTTATCACCATAGCTTGGTAGCCAGCCGTTTAGCTTGCCTCTTTGCCATGACTTTTATTACTTTATGCAGGCTCCGCTGATTTATTCAGCGAAAAGTCACTAAATTGTGACCTTCTGGCATAATAATGAACTTATTCTCTTGTCACAACTTGAGTTTACGGATATACGTTAAAAAAGAAGTGCCCTGTGGCACGCGAAAAGGTCAGGGATCTTAATCATAAAATGGCGAAATCACTAGTCATAGTCGAATCACCAGCGAAAGCTAAAACCATCAATAAATACCTTGGAAATGACTTTATCGTTAAATCCAGTGTTGGTCATATCCGCGATCTGCCGACCAGCAGTAACAAAGATAAAGTCAAAGAGGATAAGACGAAGCTCAGCAAGGAGCAAAAAGAATATCAGGCGCTGGTTGAACGTATGGGGGTCGATCCGAACAACAACTGGCATGCCCGCTATGAAATTTTGCCTGGCAAAGAAAAAGTCGTCAAAGAGCTGAAAGCTCTGGCTGAAAAAGCAGACACAGTCTATCTGGCAACGGACTTAGACCGTGAAGGGGAGGCTATAGCCTGGCACCTTCAGGAAATTATTGGTGGCGAGCATCAGAAGTTTAAGCGGGTTGTATTTAATGAAATCACGCAGAACGCCATCAAAAACGCTTTTGTTGAACCTGGTGAAGTCAATCAGCACCGTGTGAATGCGCAGCAAGCCCGTCGCTTTTTAGACCGGGTTGTTGGTTTTATGGTGTCGCCCTTATTATGGAAAAAAGTCGCCCGGGGTTTATCGGCAGGCCGTGTGCAGTCTGTTGCTGTGCGTCTGGTAGTTGAGCGCGAACGCGAAATTAAAGCCTTTGTGCCGGAAGAATATTGGACTGTGGCTGCGGATACGCAAACCAAAGCTGGTGTGAAACTGCAACTGGAAGTGGCTAAACAGGCCGGAAAAGCCTTCAGACCTGAAAATAAGACGCAAACTGATGCCGCTGTGGCCGTGTTGCAAAAAGCCAGCTATCAGGTCACTGAGCGTGAAGACAAGCCTTCAAGCAGTAAAGCTCAGGCGCCTTTTATCACCTCAACCTTGCAACAAGCCGCCAGCACCCGTTTAGGTTATGGTGTGAAAAAAACCATGATGTTGGCGCAGCGTTTATACGAAGCAGGTCACATTACCTATATGCGTACCGACTCGACCAACTTGAGTGTTGATGCGCTAACGGCTTGCCGTTCTTACATTGAACAAAATTTTGGCGCCAACTACCTGCCGGAGCAGCCATTAAGTTATGGCAGCAAAGCCAATGCTCAGGAAGCGCACGAAGCCATTCGTCCTTCTGACGTGTTTGTTTTAGCGAGTAGCCTGCAGGATATGGAGGCGGACGCCCGTAAGCTGTATGAGCTGATTTGGCGTCAATTTGTCGCCTGTCAGATGCCATCAGCCCAGTATGATGTGACAACCATCACGGTCACCGCAGCTGAGTTTGAATTAAAAGCCAAAGGCCGGGTATTACGTTTTGATGGTTGGACCAAAGTTCAGCCAGCGCAAAAGCGCAAAGACGAAGAAGAGCTGGAGCTGCCGGATGTAAAACCAGGCGAGAGTTTGGCGCTGGAGCAGTTGATCCCGGCTCAGCACTTTACTAAGCCACCGGCGCGTTTTAGCGAAGCCAGTTTAGTCAAAGAGCTGGAAAAGCGTGGCATAGGTCGTCCTTCGACTTACGCAGCCATTATTTCCACTATTCAGGAACGTGGTTATGTCAAAGTAGACAACCGTCGTTTCTATGCTGAGAAAATGGGTGAAATTGTCACAGACCGTTTGGTTGAAAACTTCAGCGATTTAATGAGTTACGACTTCACCGCTAATATGGAAGTCCGGCTGGATGATATAGCTCAGGGTGAACTGCAGTGGAAAAAAGTACTGGATCAATTCTATGGCGATTTTTCCCATCAATTAAAAACTGCAGAAGCCGATCCTGAGCAAGGTGGCATGCGCACCAATCAGTTTGTATTGACCGATATAGCCTGTCCAACCTGTGGTCGTCAGATGGGCATTCGTACCGCCTCTACCGGGGTGTTTTTAGGCTGTTCAGGCTACAATTTGCCGCCGAAAGAGCGTTGTACCACCACCATGAACCTGACACCGGGTGATGATGCGGTTGAAGTGGCTGACGATGACGAACTGGAAACCGAAGTTCTGCGTCATAAAAAGCGTTGTGCCAAATGTGGCACTGCCATGGACCATTACCTGATAGACGAGCAGCGAAAGCTTTATGTCTGTGGTAATAACCCGGGTTGTGATGGTTATCTGGTTGAATCCGGTGTGTTTAAGCTCAAAGGTTATGACGGCCCACTGATCGAATGTGAAAAGTGTGGCAGCGATATGCAGCTCAAATCAGGTCGTTTTGGTAAGTACTTTGGTTGCACCAACGACGCCTGTAAAAACACCCGTAAGCTGCTGAAAAATGGTGAAGCGGCGCCGCCAAAAGAAGATCCGGTGCATTTGCCTGAACTCAAATGCGAAAAGTCAGATACCTATTTTGTGTTGCGTGATGGTGCCGCAGGTTTATTCCTCGCTGCCGCTACTTTCCCTAAATCCAGGGAAACACGAGCGCCACTGGTGTCTGAACTGGCTCGTTTTAAAGACCGTATTATGCCGAAGTTCCACTATCTGGCTGAAGCTCCTGCATCTGATGCAGCAGGTAATCCGAGCATTATTCGCTGGAGCCGCAAAACAAAACAGCAGTATGTGATGACGGAGAAAGACGGCAAAGCCACCGGCTGGTCAGCCTGGTATGAAAATGGCCGCTGGGTGGTAACTAAAGAAAAAGAGAAGTAAGTTCAGAGTATTAAAATAGGCGCCGAAGGCGCCTTTTTTATGCCCTGAACTGTTGCCAAAGTAATGGCAGTTGAAGTGAGGCGACAAGGGATTGAGACCCAAGAGCATAGTTACCCTATGTGACTGGGGTGAAAGCACGCAGTCAACAAAGCTGCAGCTTCAAGGACGAAGGGGAGTTACCACTTACGTTTCGGGGCAAATAATACATCCAAATCGTTGTTTTCCATTTCGGCCTTTTTCTGCCTGTCGCGCAGATTGCCTTCTTTCAATTCAGTCGCAATATCTTCCAGTATGGTCATCACTTCGCTTTTACGAATAGTGACATAGTCGTCGACATGAGCGCAGTTGGACAAGGTAGCCAGCGCTTTTTCATAACATTGCCGGGCAGAACCCAGCATATTGCCGGATCTGGCCTGGTTACCCCTTTTGATTTGGCTTTCCACATTGATGCGCAGTTGCAGCATTTCCAAGCGTCTGTCTTCCTGCACTACGGTTTGGGTATCAATATTTCCTCTGGCATGTTCAGCCCGCAAAATTGTCCGCAGTTTTTTAATGCCCTGGATCATGCCAATAATTTGTTTGTCGTTGTCAGGCATGGTCAGCCCTTCGACTGTCAGTTCTGCCGCTGAGCTATCCTGCAAACGGGCTTCAGTCTCACCAATACGTTTTTTCAGCTCTTTTGAATTGGGTTCCAATTCCAGCATAGCTTTAAGAGTCACCACTATCCGTTTCAGCAGCATTTGAATAATGGCCTTGGTAATAGGTACATTGGCCGCATTCAACAGAATATCTTCTGTATCCTCCAGCAAAGTGCGGAGTTTAGAAAACTCTGCTCTTTTCAGCGATGCCAGTCGCTCTTTGTGTTGCTGCACTGCGTTGACAATGACAGCGATAATCACCAATGCAATTACCAGCACAATGATAATAGTAAAAAGCATCCTCTCTCCGTTGCCCCCGAAGCTACGAGGGGGATCTCTGTAAAGGCCTGGTGCCAGACTGGCCTTTCGTATTTTTTAAACGTTTTTTTCAGGGTAAAAACAGGCTAAACATGGCTCCACCATAAAGACCACCGTTACTTAAACGAATAAATCCTGTTTTGCCATGGTTTTTATGGGCTTTTGCGATTAACCCTGCAAAAAACAGGCCTAAACCTGTGCGGCCTGCCGCCAAATTTAAATCTTTCATCAAGGTATCGGCATTTTCCAACATAAATTCAGGGTAACCTGGGCCATCATCGTGCAATTCTATTGCCAGCCCTTGTTCGGTCTTTGTTGCACGCAACAATAATTTACTTTTGGTGTAACGCAGAGCGTTGACAAACATATCGTTTAACAGATTACTAATCAGGTCGCTGTCAAAATACCAAAGCAGTTCACTACCAGCCTCTATTTCAACCTGAATATTTTTTTGAGCGCTGTACATTTCGTTTTTTAACAGAATTTCTTCAAATAAATCAGAGATGTAATATTGATCAATTTGCAAAGGCAATTGGTTTTTTTCAATACGGTATAAAGATAACAATTGCAATAAATTGATATTTAATCTGTTGGCTTCATAGTGAATACGAGACAATTCTTCGCGGCCATTGGTATCCAGTTGCTGCTGCTCTTGTTGTAAATTATCAATAGACTGAATAAGTAAGCACAATGAATTTTTCATATCATGTGCTGCAGATGCCAAAACTGTTGCAAAGTCGATGGAAGAGTCTGATGCTGACATACCGTCCCCGATGATCCCGTTGTACCGCTATTCAACAGAAAACAGCGATTTTTTTAGTTACTATTGGTTATATATTCCATCTAATTCAAAATAAGTTGGAATATCCAGATGAATATGTATAGTGTTTATATCATATGCCAAGAACGGATCACTGACACATGAAATTACAACAGCTACGTTATATTGTTGAAGTTCTCAATCACAACCTGAATGTCTCTGCTACAGCAGAGAGTTTGTATACCTCTCAGCCGGGCATCAGTAAACAAGTCCGGATGCTGGAAGACGAACTGGGTATTCAGGTGTTTGGCCGTTCTGGTAAACATTTAACCCATGTTACACCAGCAGGTAGAGATGTTATTGAAATCGCTCAACAAATACTAGGAAAAGTTGAGAGTATTAAAGCGGTTGCCAAAGAACACACCTTACCTGATCAGGGCAAATTGAATATCGCCACTACTCATACTCAGGCTCGGTACGCGCTGCCTCCGGTAATCAGTGGTTTTATGAAAAAATTTCCTAAAGTGTCTTTACACATGCACCAGGGCACGCCCTCTCAGATAGCTGAAGCGGCGTCACGTGGCGATGCGGATTTTGCGATAGCGACCGAAGCTATGCATCTGTTTAACGATTTGGTGATGTTGCCTTGTTACCACTGGAACCGCAGCGTGATAGTTCGCCACGATCATCCGCTTGCAGCCTTGGGCCGCAAAATTGAAGTGGAAGATGTGGCACAACATCCAATAGTCACTTATGTGTTTGGATTTACCGGTCGCTCCGAACTGGATCGTGCTTTCGGGGAAAAAGGTTTAGAGCCTAAAATTGTTTTTACAGCTACTGATGCTGATGTAATTAAAACCTACGTGCGTTTAGGTTTAGGCGTGGGTGTGATTGCTTCTATGGCGATGGACAAAGAAGCGGATAAAGACTTGGTGTCTATTGATGCCAGCCATTTGTTTGCCGCATCAACTACCAAAATAGGATTTAGAAAAGGAACCTTCCTTCGCACTTATATGTATGATTTTATTGAACGTTTTGCCCCGCATCTAACCCGTGAGGTGGTAGAAAAAGCCAATATGCTGCGCAACCAGGACGATATCGATCGAATGTTTGCCAAGTTTGATCTGCCGGTTAAATAAACTGACCCGGGATTAATTGAATAAAAAAGGGCCCCAATGGCCCTTTTTTATGTCCAGGGAAGGACGGTATGCCGCAACTGCATGGGTGATAACGGTGTTTCGAAATGCCAAAAGTTTGGCATTTCGCCGCTAGCACGCCTTTGACTCAGGCGGAGGCCGGATGCGTGTTGCGTCTCTGACAGGCAAAGTTTTGCCATCTCACAGCTTTTCTTTTTAGACATCCAGATGTTTACATGTCCTTTGTGGGTGGTTATGCTAACCCAGGACAACAGATGGATTGCTTCATTCCTCTGACAAGCGTTCAATTAAAAGGAATTGGCTATGATTGATTTAAAGCTGCTACGTACCCTGCAGGCGTTGCAACAGACTGGTACTTTAGTGGCCGCCGCTGAGCAGTTGTGCCTTACACAATCAGCATTGTCACATCAACTCAAAGAAGCTGAATCTATGCTTGGCACTGCACTTTATTTGCGAAAAAGTCAGCCCGTTAGTTTTAGTGCTCAAGGCCAACTCTTGCTGGATTTGGCGGCACAGGTGTTGCCATTGGTGGCTCAGGTTGAGGCTCAACTTAAAGGCAAAGTATTAAGTCGTATTCGTTTGGCTGTGGAGTGCCATGCCTGTTTCCACTGGCTGATGCCAGCTGTTAAAGCTTTTGGACTACTGCAACCCGGTTGTCCCGTCGAGTTTTCCGCTGAAATCGAACACAATGCGCTGGACGCTTTATTAAGTGATGAGCTGGATTTAGTGCTAACAACGGACAAGAGGGAGCAGGCAGGCTGTTATTTTGAAGCCTTGTTTGAGATGGAATTATGCCTTGGAGTCAGTGCTGACCATTCGCTGGCGCAACAGGGCTTTATCACTGCTGAGCAACTAAAATCTGAAGTTCTATTGGGGTATCCGTTGCCTTTGGACCGGCAGGACTTATACCGCTACGTATTGGCGCCCAAAGGCTTAGAGGCCAGATTCAGAACTGTAGCGCAAAGTAGTCAGATTTTGCAGTTGATTGCAGCTGGGCAAGGGGTTGCCCTATTACCACGTTGGCTGATGGAGCCTTATCGTGCTCAAGGCTTATTAGCTGTGGTGCCTGTAGGGCAACAAGGACTATTCAGAACTATGTATGCCGCCTGTCGGCAGGGGCTGCAAGAAGCTAACCCGCTGCGACAGTTGATCACACAAATCAGTTTGCATACTCCACTCTAATTAATTGAAGTTGCGGGGAGGCAACACGTGAGTGAGACCCCAGCAACTGTCCTATGCCGTTGGGGTGATACTCATTGTAAACAATAGAGCAGTCGACAAAGCTGCGGTTTCAAATAAAACGAGTAGATCAACCTTCGTAAGCTAGTGGATCTTTAGCTTTATTTAACTCAAACGCTTCCAGACGCTCCTGACAGGAACCACATTTACCACAGGCTTTTTCACGACCGTTGTAACAAGTCCAGGTCTTGCTGTAATCCAGACCCATAGCTAAACCGTCACGTAAAATCTCAATTTTGGTTTGGCTTAAGTAGGGGCTGACAATATCCACAGGCTCGTAGTTGGCTACCTGGCATACGTCATTCATTTTGTGTACAAATTCAGGGCGGCAATCCGGATAAATAAAATGGTCGCCTGAGTGAGCGCCATAATAAACGGCCCTGGCATTAAGCGATACGGCATAACCTACGGCTAAGGACAATAAAATCATATTACGGTTTGGCACCACTGTGGATTTCATCGTATCAGCAGCGTAATGGCCTTCAGGGATCTGAATATCTTCGTGAGTACTGTCTGGCGCCATCAGGCTGGAACCTGCCAGTAGCTGATTGATTGCGGAAATATCGACGATTTTGTGTGGCACGCCCAATTCTTCACAGACGCTTTTGGCACAGATCAGTTCTTTGACATGGCGCTGGCCATAGTTAAAAGACAGGGCATAGACTTCATGACCATCTGCTATGGCTTTGTGCAGCACGGTAAATGAATCCATACCGCCGGAATAGATCACAACAACTTTTTGCGGCATCTGTCAGGCTCTCTCGCTATAATAGGCAAAATTTCGGGCGCGCATTGTACTGTATCTGAGCCTGTAGCTAAAGGAAAACCCCACAAAGTGTATAAAGTAAACGAGATATTCGAGACCATTCAGGGTGAAGGCAGTTACACTGGTACTCCTGCTATTTTTCTGCGTTTACAAGGCTGCCCTGTAGGCTGCTCCTGGTGTGACACCAAACAAACCTGGGAGATAGATCCAGATTTACAATTAAGTCCTGCCGCCATTTTAGAGAAAAAAGCCGATTCGGATCATTGGTGTAGCTTGTCGTCAGCTGAGGTTGTGCAACTTTTTGCCGACAAAGGTTACCGCGCTAAACATGTGGTGATTACAGGCGGTGAGCCTTGTATGTACGATTTAAGGCCTTTGTGTGATCTACTGCATGTTCAGGGCTTTTCGACACAAATTGAAACCAGTGGCACTTTTGATATTTTGGCACCGGACAGCACCTGGGTGACAGTGTCCCCTAAGGTGAATATGAAAGGGGGCTATCAGGTATTACGCACTGCACTGGAACGTGCCAATGAGATTAAGCACCCTGTGGCGATGGAGAAGCATATTGAGGAGCTGCAGGAACTACTGCAAGGGCTGGATTTAACTGACAAGCTGGTGTACCTGCAGCCAATCAGTCAAAAAGCGAAAGCCACTCAGCTGGCGATTGAATTCTGTAAACAACATAACTGGCGGTTGAGTGTGCAGGTGCATAAGTATCTGGGCATTAACTAATAGCTAGCTGATTTCTTCCAGACTATCTTCCAGCCAAAGCTCTAGTTCTTTGGCTGTTGTTGCTAAATCCTGTTTCAGCCACTGGCGTTTTAAATGTGGGGTCAGGGGCAACAATTCCATCCACCGAGATACCAACCAGCATAAGTTCTGATGATCAGGTTCTGGATAAAGACTGGCCAGTTCAGGATATTGCTTAAACACCAGCTGAAGTTTCTGCCACAGCTGCAGTTCAGGCATCGCATTTTGTGCACTCCAGAATGGTATAGGAGTCAGCTCAGCAACATGCAGCTGGTCAGCTTCCTGCCACCTTTTGGCGATCTGATATCGGCCTGAACCTTCTACTGTGATCCCCAATAAACCGTCAGGAAGTTGTTCAAAGTCAACAATAGATACCAGCGTGACTTCAGGGCAAATCCGGTCAGGGTGTTGCTGACTGACCAATGGATTCAGACTGGCAATGGCAAAAGGCCGTATGCCACTACTGGCTTCTTTCATCAGGCGCAGATAGCGTGGCTCGAACAAACGCAGACGCATACGGCCCTGAGGCAGCAGCAAGGTATTTAAAGGGAATAAAGCTATAGTTGGGTTCATAACCGCAAGTCGTTAACTACTCTGCGGTTGTATACGCTTTAGCTGAAGTTTCAGATTAGTCGTTAATAGTTCTTATTGGATCGTCTTTCAGTTTTGGGATTTTTAAACCGAGCTCTTTGCCTCTGTTGCGGGCGTAATAAGTACAGCCAACAAACATCATAGCTGAAAACAGCAGTTCAAGCAGGGCCAGCCAAAACTCTGTGCCAGAGCTTACCCACAGATGGGTAAGGCTGTGGATCATATAGAGCATCACAATAAAATTAGCCCAGGCAAAGGTATAAGCTTTGCCTGTGATCATGCCCCGTAACGGCAACCATAAAGGCGCCCATAACAATGCCAGCAACACTTTGGCACTGCCCAGCTCCGGCGGGGCCAGCCATAAAACCCAGGCAGGGATCAATAAAAAAAGCCCGGTAAAACCAATACGGCCCAGCCATAAATAAAGTCGGGTAGAAGGAGCCATAGCCATAGTCATATCATTCATAACGTTTTAAATCCGGAAGTTTTTAAAGCGATAGCAGCTAAAGCTAAACGTTTGCCAAATTGAATGGCCAGCTGATGTTCGTCTTTACTTAATGTATCAGAGCCTGTTAAACCGCTAACATGGCTAGGTCCGTAAGGGGTACCGCCTGTTTGGGTGTGATGCAGTTCAGGTTCAAGATAAGGCAGGCCAATCACCAGCATGCCGTGGTGCAATAATGGTAGCATCATGCTAAGTAAATTCGCTTCATTGCCACCGTGCATGCTGCCGGACGAGGTAAAAACGCCAGCTGGTTTGTCCATCAGGGCGCCTTTGATCCATAAGTTACTTGTCGTGTCCCAAAAGGCTTTTAACGGCGCAGCCATATTGCCAAACCGTACCGGACTGCCAAAAGCAAATCCATCGGCGTCGAGCAAGTCTTGCTCAGTCACAGGCGGGTGTATACCCACAGCAGAACCATCCAAAGCCGGCACAGTGCGAAGCATTGCTTGAGCTCCGGCTTGCTGGATACCTATAGCAATTTTTTCCGCCAGTGCTGCCACAGAACCATGACGGGAATAATACAGAATAAGTAGCTGAACCTTCATGCCAGCAGTGCCAGCATTTTGTCGGCAGGGCGTGCTATCACAGCTTTATCATCTACCTGCAGTATCGGTCTTTCAATCAGCTTGGGATGTTGCGCCATAGCTGCAATCAATTGTTGTTCAGACAATGCAGCGTCAGACAAATTAAGGGTTTTATAGTCCTCTTCCTTTGTGCGCATCAGTTCCCGTGCGGATAACTGCAGGGCTTTGAGTAACGCTGTCAGTTCTGTTACGGACAAAGGCTGTTCCAGGTAATAACGCACGGCGAACGACTTACCGCTTTGCTCCAGCAAAGCCAGAGCTTCACGACTTTTTGAACAGCGGTTATTGTGATAAAGCGTAATCATAGCAACAAGAGCCTTTTTGTTTACAGACGTTTCAAACGATTTAATTCGGCTTGCCATTGTTTTTTCTTGGCTTCAATACGCCGGATTTCCAAAGTATTTTTTGGGCCTATGTGATTAAGAGTTTCATTTAAATCATCAATTGCTTTTGGATACACAGCCATTTGATAGTACAAGTCAGCTCTGGCTTCATAATAGCGGGCATAATCTTCCATGGCTTTGTAAGTGTCTGCCAGCATCTCGTACGCCAGGAAAATGTCATTTTTGTAATACAGCAAGTTCCGGAGCAAATGCACCGCTAACCTGTAGGCTTTGCCCTGAGTTGCGGCGTTGGCATAGTTCAGCGTAATGACCTGATTGTTGGGCTTGAGTAAATATTGTTGTTCCAGCATGGTCATCGCTTGTTCGGCTTTACCTTGCGCCAGCAAAATATCGGTATAGGCATCTATGTAGTACAGATTATCCGGTTCCTGTTGCCGCAGTTTGCTAATAATTTGCTCAGCTTTATCCACTTGCTTATCGTCAAAATATGTCAAAGCCAGGCCATATTGATTCGCCTTGGTATTGCCGCCAGGTTCGGCCAGCTTACGCAAAAAGTAACTTTGCGCATCTTTGGTTTGATACTGATATCGGGCCATGACGCGGGCCTTCGCCAGAGCATAATCCTGGCTGTCGGCGACAAAACGTTTAGGAAACTGTTCCGCTCTTAACCTTGAATCGGCCACACGGGATTGCGATAAAGGGTGAGTGTATAAAAAGGCCAGTTGAGTATTGGCAAAACGGCTTTTTTCCGCCAGCTTATTAAAAAACTCTGGTACCGCATAAGGGTTGTAGCCAGCGTCAGCCATTAATTGGATACCAATACGGTCTGCTTCCTGTTCATTACTGCGGGTAAAGTTTATGGCGCTTTGTTGTGCCAACCCCTGAGAAGCCATGATACCGGCCATACCAGCTTCAGGATTGACTGTGGCCAACAATATAGAACCAAGAATACCTGCCAGAGTCAAAGGCGCATTTTCAGAACGTGCTTCTACAGAACGGGCTATATGGCGTTGTGTAACGTGTGAAATTTCGTGCGCTATAACGGCGGCAAACTCACTTTCTGTGTCCGATGCGGCCAATGTACCAGTGTGAGACACAATGTTGCCGCCCAGCGTAGCGAAAGCGTTAATGTTTTTGTCATTAACCCAATAAAAGCGGAACGGGAATTTGACGTCCTGTGCTTTAGCCACCATTTGATTACCCATAGAGTTCAGGTACTCATCCAGCAAAGGATCATAGACCATAGGTAACTGACCTTTGGTCTGGCGCATCATCACATCACCAAGCTGCTTTTCTTTATCCGGGGTTAAGGTAGAAAATGCATTGCCCCCTATATCTGGCAATGCATTATTGGCCTGCACTGAGGCCACAGAGGAGAGGGCCAAACATACACTGAACAGGCTCAGTTTTATGAGTTGTGTTTTTACTGCAAATTGCTTCATTTATTTTTTGAACTCAGTCATACCGGCTTTAAACACTGGCAATTTTAATTCACTTGGTCCGCTTACCCCAGCTTTTTTTTGGTAAATCTGCAACAAGAGCAATGAGATAGCTATACCTGATGCAGTCATATTACCTGTACTGAAACAAGAGTAAATCAGAGTGTACAGTGGTTCAGTTAAATCTTGTTAAGCCACTGATAAATTTCAGTCTCTTTGGCAAAAAAAAACGGCTGAAGTTCAACTGCCGTTGTTTTTAAACGAATGACAGAGCTTAGCTGGTGGCGGCCAAGCTCTGACTGGCGATTAAAAATTCAGGCTAAGCCCCAAAGACACTGAGCGTGGCAGCGCAGGTTCAAAAGAGCGGCCATTGGCCTGATTCACCACCACGGCACCAACATAGTTTTTGTCAGTGAGATTATCAACTCCCAACCAGCAGCGCAGCTGCATAGCGGACAGCTCAGATTCAGTAACCAGGCGCAGATGATAAACAGTTGATGAAGGAGCAAATAGTTGATTCTGGTCGCTGGTGGCTATTTTGCTTCGATACAAGGTATCAAACTGCAGTATCCACTCACTGCTTTGTAGCGGCATCCAGCTGATTTGCCATTGAGCTTGCTGTTTGGCAACCCCAGGCAGTAACTTACCTTCAAGCTCTGCCTGCTCAAAACGGGCGTTGAGCTGGGTCAGGGTCCATTGGTGTTGCCAGGACGGCGAAGCTGACCATAAGGCTGATACTTCAATTCCGGTGCGCTTAGTGTCGCTGGCGTTGCGATAACTGGTGCGGCCGCCGCTGGATTGATCCACAACTAATTCATTTTCGCTATTGACTAAAAACAGCGCCAGACTGGAGCGCCATTGCTCTAATTGCCACTTATTACCCAGCTCCCATTGTTGATTGGTACTGGCTTTTAACGCCAGGTTCAAACCTTCGCCGCTGTTCCTGTAAGCCATCTCGGTGAAAGTGGGCGTTTCAAAACCCCGACCTGCACTGATGTACCAGGAAATCTGATCAGATTGAGCAAAGTTAACAGCCAGGGCCGCTGAGTTTTTACTGAAGGCGGTCGAACCGCTGTCGTCCGGGTTTTGTGTTGTGATATAAAAATCAGTCACGTCAAAATTCAGATTTGAATGGCGAAAACCTCCGCTGAGTTGCCACCGCGGCGCCAGATCCCAGACAAAGCGGCTGTACAGATCAGCAGAACGCACTTCACCTTCTTCATCACGACGTAAATCGCCTTGATCGCCTCTGTTATTTACATAACCCCGGCGCTCATCTGTACTCTGTTCAAAAGCGCTACCCAATGTCAGGCGCAGTGAATCAACTTGTCTGCTGTAAGACAAATCCAGGCCCTGATAGGGCCGCCTCAAGTCGACTACGCCGCCGGCTGAGGTCGCAGCCGCACCATCAAACCCCAGATACTGACCAACATCTCTGCGACCAGACCAGGCCGCTAAACGCCAGCTTTGTGCCGCTGTATCTTGCGACAATGCAAGGCTCCATTGCTGTTGTTTGGTAAATTTTCTGGTATCAAAAAGCAGCGCATTGGCTGCGGTTTGGCGTGGATTGGCCTGCCACTCCTGGGCCGTGAGTCCCAGGGGATCTTGCAGCAATGGATCGTAAGACCAGTCATAGCGCAGTTGTAGCTTTAGATCTTCAGCCAACAGGCTTTGCCACAACCACTGAGCTTGCTGTTTCCTCGCATCACTGTGATCACGCTGACTTTGCAATTCAGCATTTTTCAAACTGATAGAGCTGGCATGGTTGTTTTTGACTAATGCCGCAGAGAGCACCTGCTGTCGGGCGAACTGACTATGGCTTAGTTGGACTGAGGCCGCATTTTCGACCGGCCAGCGGCTTTGCAACGCGACCACACCTCCTGCCGCATTACCATATAATACAGCCAGAGGACCTGTCAGAACTTCAACTGAGGCCAGTTGATCCAAAAGCACCGAACTAAATTGACCCTGTCCGTCTGGGCTGGACAAAGGAATACCATCCTGCAGCAGTCTTAGTCCACGAATGCCAAAACTACTGCGACTGCCAAAACCGCGGGCACTTAACCTGCTGTCCTGTGCATAGTTAGCTCTACTATCCGCTTGAATGCCGGGGATCTGTTGCAACATAGTCGCGGCATCGATTTGTAATGCTTGCTGTTCAAAGCTCTTGCGAAAGCTGCTGGCAGCGCTGCCAATCCAGGGGGATTGTTGGCCCTGAGCTGTGATCACTATTATTTCTTGCGGTAGGTTATTGTCTGCGGCTATCAGTTCGGCAGAAAAAAAACTGAGCGCTAAAGCGCTCAGTTTAAAAGGTAGATCATTCATCTGAATCAACTGCTCATTATTGCGGAGATAAACGTAACAACTTACCGTCATCTTCGTCAGTCAGCAGATAAACTGCTCCGTCAGGACCTGCCTGAACGTCTCGGATACGGGCGCCAATACGGATACGTTCTTCGTGGCTGATTTTGTCGCCAGTCAATTCCAAGCGCACTAACTGACCAAACTTAAGAGAACCGACCAACAGGTTATTTTGCCAGCCATTGATTTGGCTGCCAGTGTAAAAACTCATACCGCTTGGTGCTATAGAAGGTACCCAGTAATGCAGCGGTTGCTCTAAGCCTGCTTTGGCTTTGGAGCCTATCACGCCGCCACCATATTCTTCACCATAGGTGATCACAGGCCAACCGTAGTTTTTGCCCGCTGTGGCTATATTGATTTCATCGCCACCTTGTGGGCCATGTTCATGTGTCCATAATGCACCGCTTTGCGGATGAATAGCTGCGCCTTGCAAATTACGGTGACCATAAGACCAGATGTCAGCTTTGGCATCAGCCTGATTTGCAAACGGATTACCTGCTGCCGCAGAGCCGTCTTTATTTACTTTGACTATTTTGCCAAAGTGGCCTGATAGTTTTTGTGCATCGTCACGACGGGAACCTCGATCGCCCATAGTGATAAAAAGCTCCCCCGATGGGGTAAATACTAAACGACCACCGTAGTGGTAGTTGCTGTCAATGGCTTCTGCCTGACGGAAAATCACCTTCACCTGTTTTAAAGACTGGCCGTCTAATAGAGCGCTGGCCACTGCAGTGCCGTTAGTGCCGCCATCTCTCGGCTCGCTGAAGCTAAAGTAGATTGTTTTGTTGTTAGCAAAATCCGGGTCAAGTACCAGGCCTAATAAACCGCCCTGGCCTTGTACATGCAGAGCTGGTAAGCCTTGAATAGCTTCACTTTTTTCGCCGGTTTTGCTGACGTAACGCATAAAACCTGCCCGTTCCGTCACCAGCAAAGTACCGTCAGGCAAAAACTGCATGGCCCATGGGTGATTCAAGCCGGATGCCAGGGTTTGCATGTCCAGCGTCGCTTTTTCAGTTTTTAACGTCTCAGCCAGAGCAGGCTGAGCCACAAAGCTAAGGCCAAGCACCAGACCGAGTAGGGATAGTTTATGCATACAACAGATCCTTTTTTTGAGCACTATTTAGAAAACTGAGCATAATGGATAGCAGAAAAAAATACTAAAAATGCGGCTGGTATCCTGTCTCACGGGATTAATGGAACTTAATTTGCGCTTTTCAGGTAATTCAGCACCACATCATGGTGATTACTGGTTTTGAAGTCATCAAAGACTTTGCTGACTTTACCATCTTGTTCAATCAGGAAACTGATGCGATGCTGGTTTATGCTCCATAAAGAGTGCACATAACGGCATTTTATTAGCGATTCGGTGCAATTTCTAAAGTGTGCATAAATCATCTTGCACTCTGATCACAATCGGCTGCAACGGTAAGAGTGTTTGACTGCCTTGTCGACTGCTAGTAACTCAGCCTGCTATCAACTTACCTTTAAGATAATCTAAAATCACTTCGTGATGATCTTTGGTTTTGAATTTATCAAATATGTGTTCGATTACTCCTTCTTCACTCACTAAAAAAGAAGTTCTTACGACACCCATACTCTCACGCCCCATAAATTTCTTTAGTTGCCAAACACCATATAATTCGCAAACGGTATGGTCTTCATCAGCGAGTAGGTTGAAATTAAGTTCCTGTTTTTTAGTAAAATTTGCAAGAGCCTTTGGTGTGTCTGGGCTGATACCCAGAATAACCACATTTAATTCATTCAACTCAGATTTAACGTCACGAAGGCCACAGGCCTGCACAGTGCAGCCTGGGGTTGATGCCCGAGGATAAAAGTATACCAAAACCTTTTTCCCTTTGAACGATGACAGTGCCACTGATTCATCATTTTGGTTTTGTAGGGTAAAGCTCGGTGCCTTCTGTCCAATTTCAATCATGCTGGGTTACTCTCAGATTTATAGGATTGCTTGAATTAGTCTACCTGCAACTATACGGAAGGATCTACCCTTCAGATTTTTCGTGAGTCCAAAAGTCGAAAATATTTGGTAATTGTCTGTTTATTATGTTTTTAATTCTAATGAGTTACGAGTGAGTGTTATAAACGTACTGCAAGTTGGAGCTAACTAAGCAATGTTGGATATAGATGAAATTTAGAAATTAGGAAAGCGTGATGGGTAGTTATTTATGGTTTCATAATCAACGTGCATCAATGCGTTCCGTCTAACCACTAAAACGCTTCCATTGGCAGCTTACCTCCAATCTACCAGTTCTCTTACAGGCACATCATACATATCCTCAGCGAGCAGTTTGTGAAGGGTTTCATCATCGAAATACTTAACCAGTCGAATGGCTACACTTGTGGGATGTCGTTTCAGCTCATCAGCTATCTGCCTGCATGTATAAGCCAGATCAATCATGTCATACAGTATATCGTCATCTTCTTTAGACCAGGTCTTGCCAAAGTTTTCGGACAAATCAAGCTCCCCTGTGAGGTAGCGGTGGTAGAAATCTTTAAGCTCACCTATATACATTTCCGAAACCACACCTTCCGACGAGATCTTTTGGTAGCGTCCGGACCGTGGCCAAAGGTACCATTTTAGTTCGTTATAATAGAGTAAGTATTTATACTTATTGATTTTTTTGAATGAAAGCCCTGGGTGGTTCAGTATTTTTTCAAGGTACTTTTGTGTATTTTTGCTCCACATACACTTATCTCATTTTTTCTTGATAGGTTAAGAGTAGAGCAAAATATCAATAATGAGCGATATATCACGTGGTGATATAATCAGTGATTGGTGATAGTTCTGTCTTTTGAACAGAGCAATCATGAAAGATCCACGTCTAGTCGCTTTTGGCGAGCGAGTTCGTAAGCTAAGAAAAGAGAAGGGGTTATCGCAAGAAGCCTTGGCAGACCTTGCCGGTATAGAGCGAAGCTACATGGGACATATAGAGCGTGGTGATCAAAATATTACGTTAATCAAGATATTCCAGATTGCTGAAGCATTGGAAATGTCGCCAGGTTATCTAATTGATAATGAATAATAATTTTTTTATTTTTCACTTTTAGTGAATCGCCACTAGTAATCTACACACTTCTCAGTCGTTCTGGGTAACTGTTCCCAACTCTACTTTTGACTGCAAAACGACACGCCAATTTACCACCCACATAACTGGCTTCTTACCAACAGTTTCGCCAATCTTCCCGTTAATTGATAGTCAACTATGAGCGAATAGCGACTGTTCAGAAAAGACGCTCTTGAAAAAACGAATCCCTGTTTTGCCTTATTTGTGGACATTCGTTTTTTCGTGAGCTCTGAGATTCTCTTCCAAATTAGTTGGCTAAATTCAGTTGGCCACCGCCCCCAATTGAAGTCAACGTTGAGCAGGTGTTGTAGTTCACAAACCAGTGCCAACTGACTGGATCAGATTCAGTTTCTCGACTAACGCTAATTGCTAGCACGATCTATTCTTACGAAATTGAGCTTGATTTATCCTGATCGGCTTAACATGCTTGCAAGCGAAAAAACGAGCTTTGACTTTTGGGTCGTCGTGGCAAGTGAATCAGGAATAGCTCAAGTGCATTTACGCGCGCAGGGTGAGGACTACGAGCCCTACTTTTTACCTACAGGCGTTAAAATTTCTCTGAGTTCTTCCGGAATGGACATCGGCTTAAAGGCACTGACGTTCGACCGCCCCGTATTGCCAGATGGCAGGCGCTCAAAGATATGTCCAAAAGGTGTTTACAACAACCGATAGTTTTGCCCGGCCATTTCGCGCCAGTC
>NZ_JAIWOI010000372.1 GCF_020217005.1 Rheinheimera sp.
GAAGATGACCTAATAGAACGCTTCAGACAGCATACTGCTGAGTATGCTGTCCGATGGGCTGCTTAATGAGAAATTCGTGGGGATCCCTCAGGATCTGACCCCATTTTTATCTTAATCTATGCTACGCAGCAGAGCGTTGATACCCACTTTAGCGCGGGTCTGGGCATCTACTTTTTTCACGATAATGGCGGCGTACAGGCTGTGTGTGCCGTCTTTCGATGGAATAGAGCCTGGCACCACGACAGCGCCTGCCGGAACACGGCCATAGGTAATTTCACCGGTTTCACGGTCGTAAATACGGGTCGACTGGCTGATATAAACACCCATTGAAAGCACTGCGCCTTCTTCGATGATTACGCCTTCCACCACTTCAGAGCGGGCACCGATAAAGCAGTTGTCTTCAATAATGGTTGGGTTGGCTTGCAGTGGCTCTAATACACCACCAATACCTACGCCACCTGATAAGTGTACGTTTTTACCGATCTGAGCACAGGAGCCCACAGTGGCCCATGTATCGACCATAGTACCTTCACCGACATAAGCGCCTATATTGACGTAAGAAGGCATCAGCACCACGTTTTTATCGATAAAACTGCCTTTACGCACTGCGGCAGGAGGTACCACACGTACGCCTTCAGCCACGAAACGCTCGTGGGTGTAGTCAGCAAATTTCATTGGTACTTTATCGAAGAAACGGTTTTCAGCGCCGTCCATTACCTGATTGTCATTGATACGGAAAGATAGCAAGACCGCTTTTTTCAGCCATTGGTGAGTGACCCATTCGCCGGCAATTTTTTCAGCAACACGGGCTTTACCGCTATCCAGCAGTTCAATAGCTGCGGTCACAGCTGTTTTCACTTCTGCAGTAACTGTTGATGGAGTAATGGACGCACGTTGTTCAAACGCGGCTTCGATAACGGATTTTAAATCTGACAAAACTTTATCCCTCTGTCACATGAGTTAATTGTTCGACAAGAACACGGCGCAGTTGTGATTGTTGATCGGCATCCAGCGCCTGATCTTGTCGCGTAGAAATCATAAAAAAGTCTTCGGCTTTTTCGCCTATAGTGGTGATTTTTGCAGCGTGAATACTGATCTCACATTGCTGGAACACTGAGCCTATATCGGCCAATAACCCCGGCATATCTAAAGCGGTAATTTCCACCATAGTACGGTGTTTATTGGCTCCCGGAATAAACACCACTTTGGGCGCAATGTTAAAGGGCCGCATCTGGCGGGATAAACGGGGTTTACCTCGTGATAAATCCGGTTTGCCGCTAATATAGCTTTCCAGCGCACGTTTCAGGCTTTGTAAACGCGAAGGTGAGGTCACAGGCTCGCCGTTTTGCTCCAGGATCACAAAGGTATCCATGGCATAACCATCTTTATTGGTCATGATCTGGGCATCAAAAATATTGACCTTTTTGCTGTCGAGTGCAGCCACTAAATGAGCAAATAAGTTGTCCTGATCCGGTGTGTAAACAAACACCTGAGTGCTGCCACGGTAAGGGGTTTTATCCACTAGCACTAAAGGCTCGTGTGGATCTTTGTGGCGCAAAATATGCTCACAATGCCAGACAATTTGTTTAGGGTTGTAACGCGCGAAATAATCGGCTTTGATCCGGCTCCACAACTGCAGCACTTCTTGTTCGGTAAAGCCTTGTTTTTGCAGTAGCTTCATGGCTTCTGCCTGATTTTCGCGAATTAAGTCGCGTAAATCCATTGGCTTTTCCAGGCCACGACGGAAAGCTTTTTGCGTGCCTAAATAGAGTTCACGTAATAACGAGCCTTTCCAATCATTCCACAAGTTGTCGTTGGTGGCGCGAATATCGGCCAGCGTCAGGCAATACAAATAGTTAAGACGGGTTTCGTCGCGTACTTTGTCGGCAAATTCAGCAATAACCGCTGGGTCGTGAATATCGCGGCGCTGTGCTGTCACTGACATCAATAAATGACTTTCCACCAACCAGGCCAGCAACTTGCTGTCAAAGTCACTTAACTTATGCAGTTTGCCAAATTCACGGGCATCCAGAGAGCCTAATTCGGAGTGATCGCCGCCTCTACCTTTGGCAATGTCATGGAAAATACCGGCCAGATATAAAATCTCAGGTTTTTCCATACGTTTGACTATGTCAGTGCAGAGCGGAAACTCGTTTTCAAAACCTGCTTGTGAATAACGGTATAAGTTTTTCAGCACTCGGTGCGTATGTTCATCCACGGTGTAGGCATGGAATAAATCAAACTGCATTTGTCCGACAATATTACGCCAGGCCGGCAGATAAGAGGCCAGAATGCCGTGCCTGTGCATGAGTGTAATGGCTCTGTCCATTCCACGTGGATGACGCATGATGGTCATAAACAGCTGACGACAGGCTTCATAATCCTGCAAATCACCCATCAGACGACGCCTGACTAAACGCAGCAAACGAATGGTATCTGAGTGAATGCCGGTGATATTGGAGTTGTTCGCTATATGCCAGAACAGTCGCAGAATATTTTCACGACGGGCAAAAACCGCATTGTCGGTAGCGCGGATTAAATGGCCGGTCAGCTCAAAAAAATCATCCAGCTTTTGCTGTTTTAGTTTGCTTTGGCTATTGAGAATACTGCCGTCAAAATGCTGCAGCAGCATATCGTTCAGTTCAGCGACCCTTTGTACTGTCTGGAAAAACCTCTTCATCATACGTTCAACAGAAGCTTTACCATCATCACCAAAACCTAAACGTTTGGCGACAGCAGGCTGATAGTCAAACAGAATACGGTTTTCATTTCGGCCGGATTCAACATGCAGGGCAAAACGCATTTGCCATAAGTAGGCCTCACACTCCATCAGCTCCTGATACTCATCTTCAGTCAGATACTGATAAGCCACCAGTTCACGCATGGTTCTGGTATTAAAATGTTTTTTCGCCACCCAGCCTATGGTCTGAATATCACGCAGGCCACCGGGATTGGCTTTTAAATTAGGTTCCAGGTTATAGGCTGTACCGTGATACTGAGCGTGACGCTGCTGTTGTTCGTCACGTTTGGCCTGGAAAAATGCCTGAGAGGTCCAGAAGCTATCTTTACAGACCTGGACTTGTAACTCATCAAACAACTCTTTGCTGCCGGTCAGCAGGCGCATTTCCATCAGGTTGGTGGCAATGGTGATGTCTTCTCTGCCCAGAGTCACAGATTCTTTCACGCTACGGACACTGTGGCCGACTTCTAAACGTAAGTCCCACAGCAAGGTAATAAACTGGCTGATTTGTTCTTTTTGCTGAGCGTCGAGTTTGCTGTCGGTCAACAACAATAAATCGATGTCAGAGCAAGGGTGTAGTTCACCCCTGCCATAACCACCGACGGCTATCAGACTTATTTTTTTATGTTTATGCAGATCGAAGTGCTGCCATAAAGACACCAGCACCTCGTCGATAAAACGGGCGCGGGCTTTGACTAAACTGCCAACGGTTTGATGCTCAAAGGCATGTTTCAGCCAATCATTAAACTCGGCAAAATGTTTTTTATAGCTATCCAGTGTACATAAACCGGGTAAAGACTTATTAAACGCCAGCGCCATGTTCATTTGCTTTACCTCAGGTCTTAAGCGGCCGCCGCTGGTGCGGTATGAACTTATTCGGCCGTAACTATTCGTTCTATGGTGTCGTCTGATCTCAGCGTTAATATTTCGCAGCCGGTATCTGTCACGACAATAGTGTGTTCAAACTGCGCTGATAAACTACGATCTTTGGTGACAACCGTCCAGCCGTCTTTTAACAATTTACTGTGACGCTCACCTGCGTTGATCATCGGCTCAATCGTCAAACACATACCGGTTTTTAAGGTGTCACCTGTGCCAGGGCGGCCATAATGCAGCACCTGTGGGTCTTCATGGAACACCTGACCTATACCGTGACCGCAGTATTCACGTACTACGGAGTAGCTGTGTTTTTCTGCATGTTGTTGAATCACAAAACCTATATCACCTAAACGGGCGCCGTTTTTCACTTTACGAATGCCCATGTAGAGGCACTCCTGCGTTACACGAATTAAACGTTCCGCCATAATGCTTGGCTTGCCGATGACAAACATTTTTGAGGTATCACCGTGATAACCGTCTTTAATCACTGTGATATCAATATTGATGATGTCGCCTTCCTTGAGTTTTTTCTCTGGTGACGGAATGCCATGGCAAATCACCTGATTGACTGAAGTACAGATAGATTTTGGAAAACCATGGTAATTCAGCGGGGCTGGGATAGCCTGCTGCACATCCACTATGTAGTTGTGGCAAATGGTATTGAGCTCTTCGGTGGTGACACCGGCTTTGACGTATGGCTCAATCATCTCTAATACTTCGGCAGCTAACTTACCAGCCACACGCATTTTTTCGATCTGATCTGCTGTTTTAATAATCGCGGCCATGCCATCTCTCTCTGCTGTAAAAATACACATTTCATTGTGTTTCAAGGGTGCTTATGGTATAAAGCGCGCCGCGATTTGGCAAATCAGATTCTGCTAAAAACGCAAAACGCAGATTAAAACTGCAATTAACTAAACAACACACATACATCGACACATAAGCCGGGGTGCTGCAACTCATTGAGTTTCGGTCGGTTTTATGGGATGTATGGAGGCCCAACCCCATTATTGAGGAATATTCAAATGGCTAAAGTTTCTATGCGCGATATGCTCCAGGCGGGCGTACATTTCGGTCACCAAACACGTTACTGGAACCCAAAAATGAAGCCATTCATTTTCGGCGCTCGTAACCGTGTACACATCATCAACCTGGAACAAACTGTTCCTATGATGAACGATGCTCTGGCTTTCATTCAGTCTGTTGCTGCTAAAAAAGGCAAAATCCTGTTTGTTGGTACTAAGCGCGCTGCCTCTGAAGCGATCAAAGAAGCTGCTTTGCAAGTTGACCAGTACTATGTAAACCACCGTTGGTTAGGTGGCATGCTGACCAACTGGAAAACTGTTCGCCAGTCTATCAAACGTTTAAAAGACCTGGAGTCTCAAAGCCAGGACGGTACTTTCGACAAGCTGACTAAAAAAGAAGCTTTAGACCGTACCCGTGAGATGGATAAGCTGGAAAAGAGCTTAGGCGGTATCAAAGACATGGGCGGCTTGCCTGATGTTCTGTTTGTGATCGACGCTGACCACGAACACATTGCAATTAAAGAAGCCAACAACCTGGGTATTCCAGTAGTATCTATCGTTGATACTAACTCTGATCCTAAAGGTGTTGACTATGTAATCCCTGGTAACGATGACGCTATCCGCGCTATCCAGTTATACCTGGGTGCAGTCAATCAGGCCATTACTGAAGGCCGCAGCAAAAACATCGAAGTTCAGGCTGAATCTGAAAACTTCGTAGCTGCTGAGTAATTGCATTGTCTCCGTAGCCTTGTCATCAAGGCTACATCTGGGACAGGTATAAAGCAGGTTTAAACACACAGGGGCATTTGCCCCTGTTTGTCCACGAAAAATTTTTGCGAGGAACTCCCCATGGCTGTAACTGCCGGTTTGGTAAAAGAATTACGCGAGCGCACTGGCGCTGGCATGATGGACTGCAAAAAAGCTTTAGAAGAAACTGC
>NZ_JAIWOI010000361.1 GCF_020217005.1 Rheinheimera sp.
AGGTAAGGTAGTCCAAATCATTGGCGCCGTTGTGGATATCGACTTTCCACAAGAATCGGTACCTGGTATCTATGACGCGTTAAACGTAACAAGCGGCGACCTGGCTGGTTTAGTACTTGAAGTACAACAGCAATTAGGCGGCGGTACTGTACGTGCTATCGCGTTAGGTTCAACCGACGGTTTACGTCGTGGCGCTGAAGTGTCTAACACTGGCAAAGCCATCCACGTACCAGTAGGTAAAGCGACTTTAGGTCGTATCATGAACGTGTTAGGCGAGCCAATCGACGAAGCTGGTCCTATCGGTGAAGATGAGCGTATGCCTATCCACCGTGCAGCACCAAGCTACGAAGATCAAGCTGCTTCAAACGCTCTGTTAGAGACTGGCATCAAGGTTATCGACCTGGTTTGTCCGTTTGCTAAAGGTGGTAAAGTTGGTCTGTTCGGTGGTGCCGGTGTTGGTAAAACCGTAAACATGATGGAATTGATCCGTAACATCGCAATTGAACACAGTGGTTACTCTGTATTCGCCGGTGTTGGTGAGCGTACTCGTGAAGGTAACGACTTCTATCACGAAATGAACGACTCAAACGTTCTGGACAAAGTATCACTGGTGTATGGCCAGATGAACGAGCCACCAGGCAACCGTTTACGTGTAGCTCTGACCGGCTTGACTATGGCCGAGAAGTTCCGTGACGAAGGCCGTGACGTTCTGTTCTTCGTAGATAACATCTACCGTTACACACTGGCCGGTACAGAAGTATCAGCTCTGTTAGGCCGTATGCCATCTGCAGTAGGTTACCAGCCAACGCTGGCCGAAGAGATGGGTGTACTGCAAGAGCGTATCACTTCAACCAAAACTGGTTCTATCACATCTGTACAAGCGGTTTACGTACCAGCGGACGACTTAACTGACCCGTCACCAGCTACTACGTTCTCTCACTTAGATGCGACAGTAGTATTGTCCCGTAACATCGCTTCACTGGGTATTTACCCGGCGATCGACCCACTGGATTCTACTTCACGTCAGCTGGACCCGTTAGTGATAGGTAAAGAACACTACGATACAGCCCGTGGCGTACAGTCAGTGCTGCAACGTTACAAAGAATTAAAAGACATCATCGCCATCTTAGGTATGGACGAATTGTCTGATGAAGACAGAACTGTGGTTTACCGTGCACGTAAAATCCAACGTTTCCTGTCTCAGCCATTCTTCGTAGCCGAAGTATTCACTGGCTCTCCAGGCAAATACGTTCCGCTGAAAGAAACTATCCGTGGTTTCAAAGGCATTCTGGAAGGTGAATTCGATCACATGCCAGAACAAGCCTTCTACATGGTTGGTTCTATCGACGAAGCGATCGAAAAAGCGAAGAAGCTGTAATCAACTACAGCTTTAGGAGAGCGAAATGGCAATGACAGTACAACTGGATGTGGTAAGTGCCGAAGAGCGGATTTTTTCTGGTCTGGTGGAATCCATTCAGGTAACAGGTAGTGAAGGTGAATTGGGTATTTTACCTGGTCACATTCCGCTTCTTACTGGAATCAAGCCTGGTATGGTTCGTATCGTCAAACAGTTTGGCGAAGAGCATCTGATTTATGTCGCTGGTGGCGTACTTGAAGTACAGCCGCACAGCGTCACAGTGCTGGCCGACGTAGCGGTACGAGCTGAAGATCTGGATGAGCAAGCTGCTTTAGCTGCTCAGAAACGTGCTGAAGAAGCAATGCAACACGCAGGTGCTGACTTCAACTATGCAGAAGCTGCAGCTCAATTGGCTGAAGCTATTGCCCAGTTACGTTTAATCCAGAAACTTCGCAAAAAATAAGCGGATTACTGCATAGTAAAAAGCCACCTTAGGGTGGCTTTTTTATTTGCCCATTCACTGTAATTTCAGCTGGTTTCCGTTAAAATCGCCGCATAGTAATCAAAAGGATTGGCTGATATGGCTTTAAACGTTGTGATCCTGGCGGCCGGTAAAGGCACGCGGATGAAATCTGCTTTACCTAAAGTGCTGCATAAAGTGGCGGAACGCTCTATGGTGCAGCATGTGATCGACACGGCCCGCTCTTTGGGCGCAGCGTCTATTAATCTGGTGTATGGTTATGGTGCCGATCAGCTGAAAGCTGCTTTAGGCGAACAGGATTTACACTGGGTGTTACAAGCCGAACAATTAGGTACAGGTCATGCTGTGCAGCAGGCTGTGCCTCATATCGCTGACAACGACACAGTGCTGGTGCTGTATGGTGATGTGCCTTTAACCCGTAAAGAGACCTTAGAAAAGCTTCTCGAAGTCCGTGCTGCTGATGGTTTAGCTGTATTGACTGTACATCTGGCCAACCCAACAGGTTATGGTCGTATGGTGCGTGAAAACGGCAAAGTCGTAGGTATAGTTGAGCAAAAAGACGCTAACGCCGAACAGCTGAAAATCACAGAAGTGAACAGCGGCATTATGGCTGTGCCTGGCAAACAACTGAAAAAATGGTTAAGCCAGTTACAGAACAATAATGCTCAGGGCGAGTTTTACCTGACCGATATTATCGCTATGGCGCACAAAGAAGGGGTGGACATCACAACAGCTCATCCTGCTACTGCCATTGAAACTGAAGGTGCCAATAACCGTGTACAACTGGCTCAGTTAGAGCGGGCTTATCAGGCACGTAAAGCTGAAGAATTAATGTTAAACGGTGCTAACCTGCGTGACCCTGCCCGTATTGATATACGGGGTGAGGTCACAGTCGGCAACGATGTGATGATCGACGTCAACGTGATTTTTGAAGGCAAAGTGGTGCTGGGCAATGGCGTGGTGATAGGCCCTAACTGTGTGATCAAAGATGCGGTGATAGGCGATAACACTGAAATTAAAGCCAATAGCATGATTGAAAAATCCAGTGTAGGTGTTGGCTGTTCTGTTGGTCCTTATGCCCGCATTCGCCCTGATTCAGTGCTGGCAGACGATAGCCATGTCGGCAACTTTGTCGAGCTGAAAAAAGCCACTTTAGGTGTAGGTTCTAAGGCGAACCATTTAACCTACTTAGGTGATGCGGTCATTGGCAGCAAAGTGAACATTGGTGCCGGTACTATTACCTGTAACTACGATGGTGCTAATAAGTTTGTTACCACTATTGAAGATGGCGTTTTTGTCGGCTCCAACAGTTCTTTAGTAGCGCCAATCACTTTAGGCCAAAACTCCACTGTAGGCGCTGGTTCAGTAGTCACAGCCAGTGTAGCTGCAGATGAGTTAGTGGTAGCGCGCTCTAAGCAGCGCCATATCAGTGGCTGGAAAAGACCGGTGAAAATTAAGAAATAATGATCAGATGATCGTCAATACAACCCGTCCTTAGTGACGGGTTTTTTGTTTTTCAGGCTTATTACTGCGGTAAAAAACGGAATTCCTGCCATAACCTGAAACAAATCGAAAAAGACTTTTTGTCAGCCGTGATAGTGTTTCACGTGAAGCATTTAGCCTTTTTGACTTAATTAATAACAAGTCAAAACAAAACCGACAACCAGCCCATAGGAAACAATAATTCCGCTGCCAGGGATTGTTGGTGCAAACTGAAGCTAAGCCACTGCAATACAGAATCAAAAGCTAATAACATCAGCACCAGCACAATAAAGGCCGTTAAAAGCTGTCGTAAACCCGGTAATTGAATTTGGTCTGGTGTATTCATCGCTACTCTCCCTGAAGGTCTGCTATTAAGTCGTACGCAGAGGCGAAATAGTTGGAATCAATACGAAAAAAATCAGCAAAGGTTCATTCGAACTTGCTAAAGTTCGCGCCAGACTAGCTTTGAAGGACTATCACATGCTCACCAAACATATAATTCAGACAATAAGTTTGCTGTTACTTGTATCCTGTACTCAGTTGAATCATCTGGATATTTTCAGCCTGAAGCAGCAGGAATTGCAGAGCTTGTTACTCAATCAATTAGAGCAACAGCAAGGAAAGGGGAAAATGTTGGGCTTGCCGCTGACGCTGACCGTACGGCAACTCGAACTGCAATTAGCGCCGGAAAACAAACAACAGATAGAGCTCAAACTTGCGCTTGGCGCTGAAGTGGATGCTTTATTCAAATCAGTACTGACAGATCTAAATTTACACTTGTCGGCTTTGCCTTATTTTGACGACGAGAAAAATGCCATTTATCTGAAAAACTTAACCATTCTGGATTCCAGTGTCGGCAGTGGCAGCTCGCAACTCAAACTGGCACCTTTAAGCAACGAAGCTAAAGCTATTCTGGCGCAACTGTTGAATCGTCAACCTGTGTATAAGCTTGATTGCAGCAAAGTTACGGAAAAAGTCTTGTGTGGTATGCCTTTAACTTTAGTGTTGCAACCAGGTGAGTTGTTGTTAAAACCTAATTACTCAGCTCAATAAGCATTTATTTGCCGTCCAGGCCCGACTGGCCCCGGCTTTTTTATGTCCATGGATGGACGGTATGCCGTAATTGCAGGAGCACTGTTACGGCGATGAAAACACCGTTCAAAATGTAAAGATAAAACACTCTAGTTGCAAATAGTTCTCATTTGATCTAGAGTGGCGCTCACTATTTAAATGAGATCTATTCTCATTAACTGGAGCGCCTTATGTTTAAACTAAAACCCCTGCTTTGTTCTGCCTCGTTGTTGCTGACTTTTACTGCGACTGCTCACACTCCTTATCTGGCACCAGCCAGTTTTGAACCTTTAGGTGGCTGGGTCACATTGGACGCTGCTTTTGCTGAGAAGTTTTTTGTGCCTGAAGTAGCCTTTGACCAAAGCGAATTTAAAGTGCTGCAGCCTGATGGCAAAGCTGTGACACCAAAAGAGCTGTTTTCAGGTAAAACCCGCACTGCAGTGGCGCACCAGTTGGAGCAAGACGGCACTTATAAATTCAGCACGGGCCAACGTTTCGGTGCTGTATTTCGTAGCTGGCAACAAGACGGCAAAACCCATAACAGCAGAGATCCAAAGGAACAAATTCCTGCTGGTGCTAAGTTAACGGCGCATTTCCAGTCAGTCACCTTGGCTGAAACTTATGTCAGCAAAGGCGCACCAAGCCAAACCGCATTAAAAGCAAGCAACAAAGGGCTGGAGCTGGTGTTCCAAAGCCATCCAAACGACCTGTATATCCAAAGCCCAATCAAAGCCACTGTGCTTTATAACGGCAAAGCTTTGGCCGAACAAAAAGTGCAGGTGTATCCAGCCAATTCAGCCGAAGCTGAAACTAAAGCCTCGAAAGAACTGGCCACTGACAAACAAGGCCAACTGACTTTTGAACTGGATAAAGCAGGTACCTATCTGCTGCTGACCCGTTTTCGTACCGATGCACCAGCGGGTGCCAAAGCCCCAACCTACAGTTACAGCTATAGCGCTGTAGTTGAAGTCACTGAATAACAGGAGTTTATGATGCAACGCAGAAGCACTGCCCTTAGTTTGTTTTTAGCCATCACCAGCTGTTATTTAGCTGCCGATGAAAAAGCCCCGAAAAAACCAGCTCATCAGCCTACAGCTCAGGGCAAAGCCAGTTTTATTCAGGATTATGATCTGAATAAAGACGGCACTGTCAGTGAGGCTGAATTTGCAGAAGTACGCCAGCGGCGTTACAGCGCGATGGACGAGAACAAAGATGGTCAGGTGTCGGTGGACGAATACGTCAATGAATACGCCGGTCGCTTGGATAAAAAACTCGATACCGAACGTACAGGCCAAATTAAACAAACGCTGGTGCGTATCGAAGCTCTGGATCAAAACAAAAGCAAAACCATAGGCCATGATGAATACAATGCCTCAGGTGATAAAGCTTTTGCCTATATAGATACCAATAAAGATGGTGTGATCAGTAAAGCTGACCCGCTACCAGAGCGCGAGCGTAAACCTGACGCCAAACAGACTGTGCGCGCCCGCCCGGCTTTAGTGATGCCAACGACCCACAGCGTGGCCGGTATGCTGGATATGTACGACCAGAATGGCGACGGCAAAGTCGACAAAACAGAGTACCAACAGCAACGCGATGCCGCTTTTGCCCGTACTGATCTGGACAAAAACGGCGAGCTGAGCAGCGATGAATACCTGAACGAGTTTGTAGACCGTCTGGATCGTCAGATTGCAAAAACCCGTACCGCTCAGTTAAAGCAGGCTGCAGTACGTTTTAAAGCCCTGGATAAAGACAACAATCAGCAAGTCAGCGTTGCTGAGTTTAATGCTTCAGGCGAGCGTATGTTTAAACTTTGGGATACAGATCTAAACCAGCAAGTGACTATGGCTGAAGCTTTGCCTGTAATTGAAACTGAAGTAACCAAAGGTACTGCTGAGTAATGAAACGTTTTGTCTGGCCATTGACGCTATTATCGTTCAGTCCTGTGCTGGTGCTGGCTGACTCTGTCAGTTATCAGCAAGATGTTGCAGGGAAGCCGCTGAAACTGCAGTTGGAAGGCGTCAGCCAAAAGGACTGGCAGGCCAGACTACCTCAGTTTCAGCACTGGTTAACTGAGGCTAAACCAAAACAGCATGAGTTAATTCAGCTCTGTGAAGAATGGCGTGCTTTAAGCCAACAAAGTTACAGCTGCCGTTTAGGAGCTATAGCACAGCAATGGCAGCACGCCGTAAAAAGCCAGGTGTTGCCGGATAGAGTGGAGTTACGCCGTCAAACCAGAGCCATTGAGCAGCAAGTCGTTTCAGCAGCTAACTACAATACTGTGGTCTGGCAGTTGGACGGCTTAGCTAATGCACGGCTGCTGGATGATACCGCTGTACTGCTAAAAAGCTGGTTCCCAGAGTTAAAGCAAATGGATCTGCAATCTGGTGTCAGCCGATTGGTATGGTCTGATGCACTTAGCACAAAGCTGAGTCTGGGTACTGAACAGCCGTTGTTACAGCAACTGCAACTGAATTCAGTGGCTTTAGCTCAGACTGAAACTGCTAATGCTCAGCAAGGGTACAAAGTGTCGTACCGGACTTTTAGCCCGCTATTGAATCCTGCAGAAGGCTGGCCAGTGGAATACGGCCCAACAGCCACAGTGTTGGCTAAAGATGCAGTCACAGCCTATTTACTGGCGCAAAGTCTGGCGGTGCTGGACTTGAAGCAGGGCCAGCAGCTGACCGATCAACAGCAGGCCGCAGCTTTAATCAAAACTGACTCGGCCAACTGGTATGCATCCAACTCCTGGTATGACTATCTGGCGGACAAAAGCCAAAGTCAGCAGCAGGGGCTGCAAATTAGCTATCAGTTGCCCAAATTCAGTGATGGAAATTACAAAAGACCTTATGTTTCGGTATGGCTGACCGATCAGCAGAAAAAACCTGTACGCCAATTGAGTTTGGTCGGCCAGCAAAGCCGCTGGTATCAGGAGCTGAATCACTGGTGGCGCCGGTTGGGTCGGAAAAATCCGGAGCAAATAGATCAGATTGCCGGAGCCACCCAAAAACCTGGCACTTATCAGCTGCAGTGGGATGGTCGTGATCAGCAAGGTGCTGTGGTGCCATGGGGTCAGTACCAGTTGCATCTGGAAGTGGCGCGTGAGCATGGTGGCCATGAACATTTAACTCTGCCGCTGAATTGGCAAGCCGATCTGAAGCCATTAGAGCTACAAGGTAAAGCTGAACTGGGGCTGGTGCGCCTGCAGCTTCAGAGCAAAGATGGCTAATTTTTAAACATAAAATTCCTGTTGAGTTGCCTCCCAACTCCTGTTGTTCTCCCTATTCTCTGGATAGGGAGTTTTTTGCGTTCTTAAATTATAACTCATTGATATATATAAAAATAAATTGAACTTTATTGTTGAGAATAATTCTCATTTGATCTAGGATGACGCCATCCTGTGGACTTACCACACCTCTTTAGCTCGTCAAGGAGAGCTTCATGCCCTGTTCTAAAACTTTAATTGCTGTTGCTATCAGCAGCTTATTTTCCACCTCCCTGTTGGCAGAAGTTGCAGCTGAACAGGCGACAAAAGATTTGTCGCAACTGGATGCAGTGACAGTTACTGCCACTGCGCTTGAAGATAAAAAATCGACCACAGCTAATAGCACAGTGATTAAAGCTAAGCAGCTGGAACAGCAGCAGGTGCAACGTTTAGAAGATATGGTGCGTTATATCCCAGGCGTCAGCTTAACTGACCAGGGCCGTTTTGGTTCTGCTGGCTTTAATATTCGTGGCCTGGAAGGCAATCAGGTGGCTATTACAGTGGACGGTTTGTCTGTAGGTGAAACCTTAAACCCGCCCACTTATGCTTTTTATGATTTCTTTGCTGCAGGTCGTGGTGGTATAGACCCTGATGCGGTGAAACAAATTGAAATCGTTAAAGGCGCTGATGCCATAGCTGCGGGCAGTGGTTCCTTAGGGGGCGCCGTACTTTTTGTCACTAAAGATGCTGCAGATTACTTAGAAGCAGAAGGCAACGATACTTTTGTCCGGTTAAAAGCGGCTTACAGTGGTGCTAATGATGAAACTCAGGGCACTGTGACTTTGGCAAACCGCAGCGGCAAGCTGGAAGCTTTGGCCGTGCTGACCAAGCGTGAAGGCCACGAAATGGAAAACTACGCCGACTCAGCCGAACGTCAGGCCATTACAGGTTCTGGCCGCCCTGTTGCGGATCCGCAGGACAACAGCAGCCACAATCTGCTGACCAAATTAAAGTACCAACTGACAGAGATTCAGGATATAGGCCTGACCGCTGAGTTATTTAAAGCAGATATCGACACCAACAACTTATCCTGGTTAAGCCGCAGTTACCTGACCCGTAGCAGTGACGACCAGCAGGAACGTAGCCGTATTGGTTTAAACTACAATTGGTTAGCGGGTCATCAGTGGTTTGACGCTTTTTCTACTAGTCTGGATTATCAGAAAACCAATAACGACGCTTTCACCCTGATGTTGGCCCCTGCCAGTGCCGCCCGTTTATGTACCACTGGCCCTTGTTACCGCAGTGAAGACCGCGATTACCAGCAAGACTTGCTGAAATGGGCTTTTGCTTTGGATAAAGAGCTGCACAGTCAGGGCAGCAGCCATCAACTGGTGTATGGTGGTGCTCTGGAGCAAAAGTCGGTTGATTTCTCCGCTATAGATACCAGTTATGTTGGCCAGACTATGGAAATTGCAAAGCAGGATATAGACCCTGACTTTGTGCCAGAGACTGACGCTGACTTATGGCATCTGTACGTACGTGACAGCATTAAATTTAACAACAGTGCTTTTAGTTTAACCAGTGGCCTGCGTTACGATCATGTGTCTTACAAACCTAAGTTAAATGATGGTTTTACCGATGTCACAGCGTCAGTGCAGGACAGCAGCTTCAGCGCTATGACAGGTCAGTTGGTGGGGAACTATCAACTGACAGAACAACAAAGTGTAGCGCTGCAGTTGGGCCGTGGTTTCCGTGCGCCAAGTACAGAAGAAATGTATTTTCAGACCTCATCCGTCAGCCGCACTGAACAAGCCACTGGCACAGTGGTGACTGGTTTATATGGTTCTTTATCTAACCCCAATTTAGAAGCTGAGTACAGCACTAATCTGGAACTGGCTTACCAGTGGCAAGGTGATAACAGCAGGATCAAAGTGGCGCTGTTTAAAGATAACTACCGCGACATGATTGAAAATGTCACCAAAGTACAAAACCCGGGCACTGTCTATGAAAGCTGCACCAGCTTCGGTTGTACTGTGACACAAGGCAACCCTTATACCATCAACGAAAACGTCGGTGATGTGGATGTGACAGGCGTAGAGCTGCAAGGGGCATGGCGCTTTAATCAAAGCTGGAGTGCTCAGTTCTCTTATAGCCATCATGAAGGCGAAAAAGACAATGGTGACCCGCTGATCACCATAAGCCCGGATAAACTGGTGGCTGGGGTCAGTTACCGCGCAACCGACTGGTGGAGTCTGGCGGCGAACCTGAGCTACACCTCAGAAACAAAAGATGAAGATGCCTATGAAACAGATGAAGATGGCACTCAGACTCCATTAGTGACCTATTTGCCAAAAAGCGCCACAGTGGTGGATTTAGTCAGCAATATGGAATTTGCAGACAGCTG
>NZ_JAIWOI010000362.1 GCF_020217005.1 Rheinheimera sp.
GTTGCTGAATATTGGGGTGTATAACCTGCTGGATAAAGAATACTACCGCTGGGAGCGTATTCGTTATGCCGCCAGCAGCCGGAACAATATCAGTGCCGACGGTATTCAGCGTTACAGCGAGCCAGGCCGTTATGCCAAATTGAGTGTCAGTTACAGTTTCTAAGTTTTGTTTGAGACCAGTTTCATCCTGGTGTTGTAATCCCCGCCCGCCGCGCAGTCAACAAAACTGCGGTTTCAGGGACGAAGGGGATTTTATGCTCAACCACCTGCTGGGAAGACAGGTGGTTTTTTTGTTTAAAAAAACAAAGATCCAATCAGGGAAAAAACGTTATAATGTCACAGGTTTTTTCCTGGCTGTTGCTGTTTGAACCTGACTATCTTTATCCGCTGTTATTTCCCATAGGACAGGATTTTTTATGTTGACTCTGTTTATCCTGCTGGCTGCCTTTTTGGTGATGCTGGTATCCCTGTCCGGGGCTGTGTTATTTCTGTTGCCGCAAAGCAAATTACAACGTTTTTTACCGCTGATTTTGAGCCTGGCTGTGGGGGTCTTGCTGGCCAATGCCTTTTTGCATTTATTGCCGGACGCATTGCTGCATCAGGAGTCGCATCGTCAGCTATTTGGCTGGGTATTAGCGGGTTTATTAGGGTTTTATTTTCTGGAACGTGCTTTGCAACATGGTCATCCACAATTGCCGGACCAGGCTATAAGCACAGCCAGCTATGGCAAAGTGAATCTGGTGGCCGATGGCGTGCACAATTTTATTGATGGTGTATTGATAGCCGGTAGTTTTCTGGTCGACCCTTTATTGGGTGTGACGACCACTGTTGCTATTCTGATCCACGAAATTCCGCAAGAAATTGCTGATGTTGCTGTGCTTTTGAATGCAGGTTTTAGCCGAAAAAAAGCTTTGTTGTATAACCTGTTATCGGCTGGCGCTTGTGTTTTAGGTGCTGTTGCCACTTTAACCATCAGTCACTGGTTAACGCCTAATCTGAATATCTTATTGGCTATTACAGCAGGTGCCTTTATTTATCTGGCCAGCGCCGACTTAATGCCATTGTTGCGGAAAAATGTCGAACAACCGCTCTGGTTACATGGCCTGATGATGGGCCTTGGTGTACTATTAATGCTGGTTTTGATAGGGCCTGAAGCTTCACATCAACATTAATTAGCCGTCGTACTTGAAGCTGCAGCTTTGTTGACTGTGCGCTCTCGCCCCAGTCGCATAGACAACTATGCTCCTGGGGTCTCGTTTGCTTGTCGCCTCGCTGCATCATCAATTACTTAGGCTAAACACTTCTCGTATTTAAAGCTGCAGCTTTGTTGACTGCTCACACTCTCCAGAAAATGCTGAATTTAACTTTCACTCTTGCGTTTAAGTTTCGCTTCTGTAAAATATCTTTCGAAACGAAACTTAAGTGACTGGCAGATGAACAAACGAAACACTCAACAACGCCGCCGCGCTATTCTTGACCTGCTGAATCTGCAGGGCGAAGTCAGTGTTGAGCAATTGGCCCATCATTTTGAAACCTCTGAAGTTACTGTTCGTAAAGACTTAGCTGCACTGGAAAATAACGGTTTGTTATTGCGTCGTTATGGTGGTGCAGTGCAAGTGCCACATGAACTGATTCAGGAAGCCGCGGTCGAAAAAGTTTCAGAACGAAAGCAAATTCTGGCCAAAGCCGCTGCAGAGCTTATTCGTGATCACAACCGTATTATTCTCGACAGCGGCAGCACCACAGCAGCTTTATTGCCTGAACTTTCGCATAAACAAGGTTTAGTGGTGATGACTAATTCCTTGGCTATTGCCCATGCCTTACGTGAACTGGAAAACGAACCTACGCTGCTGATGACAGGTGGCAGCTGGGATCCGCAGTCTGAGGCTTTTCAGGGCCAACTGGCGGAACAGGTTTTGCGTGCATACGATTTTGACCAGCTGTTTATTGGTGCCGACGGCATTGATCTGCAGCGTGGTACTACTACTTTTAATGAGCTGACCAGCTTAAGCCGGGTAATGGCCGAAGTGGCGCGTGAAGTAGTGGTGATGGTGGAATCCGACAAAATAGGTCGGAAAATCCACAACTTAGAATTGCCCTGGTCGTCCATTAAAATACTGGTAACAGACGACAAGTTGCCCGCCAGCGCAAAACAGCAAATCGAACAACAAGGCGTAAAAGTGATTTGCGCCCCCTTTGGCTCAGTGGAGTAAGACTTTATGTGTGGAATAGTAGGTGCTGTAGCACAACGTGACGTAGTAGAGATTCTGGTCGAGGGCTTACGTCGCCTGGAATACCGTGGTTATGACTCTGCCGGTGTGGCCATCATCAGCCCAACAGGCGAATTACAACGTATCCGCCGTTTAGGTAAAGTAAAAGAACTGTCTGACGCAGTAAAATTAACGCCTGTTGTTGGCGGCACTGGTATTGCGCACACTCGCTGGGCTACACACGGCGAACCTTCAGAGCGTAACGCTCACCCACACGTTTCCGGCAATATTTCGGTGGTGCACAACGGCATTATCGAAAACCATGGCCCGCTGCGCGAAATGTTAAAAGCCAAAGGTTATGTGTTTAATTCTGACACTGACACTGAAGTGATAGCGCACTTAGTGGCTGATGAAATGAAAACTGCTGGTTCTTTGCTAGCTGCAGTACAAACTGCGGTAAAACAATTTAACGGCGCTTACGGCACTGTACTGATGGATCAAAACGACCCAAGCCATTTAGTTGTGGCCCGTTCAGGCAGCCCATTGGTGATCGGCTTTGGTATCGGCGAAAACTTTATCGCTTCTGATCAGTTAGCCCTGTTACCAGTAACCCGTCGTTTTATGTTTTTAGAAGAAGGCGACGTGGCCGAAATTACCCGCACCAGCGTCACTGTGTACGACAAAAACGGCAAACAAGTCGAGCGCACTATCACTGAATCCACCGCCAGCTACGATGCCGGTGACAAAGGTCAGTACCGCCACTTTATGTTAAAAGAAATCTACGAACAGCCACACGCCATTACTAACACTTTAGAAGGCCGTTTAGGCTCAGATTCAGTACTGGACGAAACCTTTGGTAATGGCGCCGCTGAACTGTTCAAAAAAGTTCGTCACGTGCAAATCGTTGCCTGCGGTACTTCGTATCACTCAGGTATGGTTGCCCGTTACTGGCTGGAGTCTTTAGGTGGTATTTCCTGCAACGTCGAAATTGCCTCTGAATTCCGTTACCGCAAATCCTTTGTTCAGCCAGGCAGCCTGCTGGTCAGCATTTCCCAGTCTGGTGAAACTGCAGATACTTTAGCGGCCTTACGTTTAGCCAAAGAAGCGGGTTATATCGGTAGCTTAACTATTTGTAACGTCGCGGGTTCTTCACTGGTACGTGAATCGGATCTGGCCTTTATGACCCGTGCTGGTGCTGAAATTGGTGTGGCTTCCACTAAAGCCTTCACCACTCAGCTGGTTGGTTTGTCTATGCTGACGCTGGCTATTGGTAAATACAATGGCTTAACAGCCCAGCAGCAACAGGATATGGCACAGGCATTAAAAACTCTGCCAGCCAAACTGGAAGAAACTTTAACCCTGGCGCCAAAAATCGAAGCTCTGGCGACAGAGTTCGCCGACAAGCATCACTCCTTGTTCTTAGGCCGTGGCGATCAGTATCCTATCGCTATGGAAGGCGCGCTGAAGTTAAAAGAAATTTCCTACATTCACGCTGAAGCTTATGCCGCAGGCGAGCTGAAACACGGCCCATTAGCGCTGATTGATGCGGATATGCCAATTATTGTGGTCGCGCCAAACAACGAACTGCTGGAAAAATTACAGTCAAACGTGGAAGAAGTACGTGCCCGTGGCGGTATTTTGTATGTCTTCGCTGACGTGGATGCTCACTTTAAATCAGACGCGACGCAGCGTGTGATCAGCGTGCCACACGTGCACCCACTGATTGCACCCATCATCTACACCATCCCGCTGCAGTTATTAAGCTACTACGTTGCCATTATCAAAGGCACAGACGTAGACCAGCCACGTAACCTGGCCAAGTCGGTGACTGTAGAGTAAGATTTTGATTTTAAATAAATTTTTTTGTGGTCTGACATAATAGTTCTAAACAAGACAAAATAGTCTTAAAGCGTGACAGCAAAGAACTAAACAGAACAAAATAGTTGTAAACCATTAAAGTCCAGTTATGCTGTTTAAAAAGCATACTGGACTTTTTTTATGGCTAGAGCGCAGCAATCGCTTTCAGAAACTGAAATTGCCCGTCGCATCAAGAATGGACGCGGTCAGGGTCATGGAGAACATTATAAGCCCTGGTTTCATGTTCAGGATGTCCCATCAGATGGGCGTTCTCATCGTATTTACTCTCATAAAACGCGGCGGGTTCATCATCTGCTTTCCGATCTGGAATTAGCAGTTTTTCTTGTGCTTGAATGGTCGTCAGACATTACAGATATCAGGGAGCAATTCCCTTTAAAGCGAGATGAAACCAGAGCTCTCGCTGCAGAGCATCAACTGAGACATCCTTCTGTCCGAGGTGTTGACCAGGTGATGTCGTCAGATTTCCTTGTAGACGCTACTACTGGTCCTGACAGGCAGTTCGCTATTCAGGTGAAGCCAGTGAATGAGTTAGCCAAGCCTGAGATTATCGAGAAGCTTGAGCTGGAAAGGCGCTACTGGCAGTTAAAGCAAATCCCATGGTTTCTGGTCACCGAAGAAGAAATTGATCTGGTGATAAAACAGAACATCGAGTGGTTATATCCAACAAAAAATGATGCTGCAGTGGATCCTGCTTTGTTAGCTCAGCTGCCATTTTTATCTAAGGCATTTAGCAAAGCTCAGGACTCAAAGGTCATTGATATTTGCAAACATCTGGATACCGCATACGAGCTGGAGCTCGGCCACAGCTTACGAGATGTTCGGACTTTGGTAGCCAATGGCTTTATTAAATTTAATATCAATACGGCGTTTCGTTCTGTGAAGGCATCAGAGCTCAGGTTCTGTCAGTTTGAAGATATGGAGGCCTTGCTGCATGTGGCAAATCAATGAGGTTCTGAGATTTGACGAACAGCCCTATCGTATCTTAGCTGTGCATCCGGGCGAGCTCGTCTGGATCCAAATCGACAGCGATAAGGGGTTCCCTGAATTTATCCTGGAACTGAAGCTTATTTCCTACCTGGATGAAGGCCGGTTGCTCAGAAGCTCGGACCCTTACGCATTTCTGCATGATGAAGAGCCAGAAGTTGGGTCTGTTGCATTTAATCGACGTGAAAAAGCACTGACTATTATTCAGCCCATTATTGTTGACGAGCTGTGTTTTGAAACTAAAGCCAGAGCGCGACGGGTGACTGAAGTTGAGATGGCTGGTGTAGCAACCAAAGCGACTATTTATAAGCTACTTCGCAGGTTTTGGCAGCGAGGCCAGAAGCCCAATGCTTTATTGCCTGACTTCAAAAACAGTGGGGCCCCGGGGAAATCCAGAGCGGCATCAGGCACAACAAAAGTTGGTCGTAGCCGGTTATACGGCGATGGTTCAGGTATTAAAGTCACAGTCGATGTTGAACGAATATTTCGGGTCAGTATAGAAAAGCACTTATTAACTCAGAAAAAACTTCAAACAACGGTCGCGTATCGTCGTTTCAGGGATTTGTTTGCACAGTATCACCCTGAAGTCTTGCCTGAAGATTTCCCCACGTTACGGCAGTTCCGGTATTTTTATAACCGGGAGTACAAGAAGCCACAGCGGTTACTTGAAAGCACGAATCCCGGCATCTACAAAAAGGATATTCGCCCTTTAACCAGCACTGCCACTGCCCATGTGCTGGGCCCTGGCAGCCGATATGAGATTGATGCAACTATTGCTGATATTTACCTGGTTGCAGATGACGACCGCAGTAAAATCATAGGCAGGCCTACCCTTTACGTCGTGATTGATGTGTTCAGCCGAATGATAGCTGGTTTTTATATCGGTTTTGACAACCCTTCCTATGTGGTGGCTATGCAGGCTGTGGCAATTGCCTGCACTGAGAAGGTCACTTCCTGTAAGTCTCTTGGTATAGAGATCACTCCAGACGAATGGCCATGTGTTGGTTTGCCTGATGTTATTCTGGCTGACCGCGGAGAGATGATGAGCCATCAGGTGGATGCGCTGATTAAGGGGTTTAATCTGCGGGTTGAAAGCGCACCACCGAGACGTGGTGATGCCAAGGGTATTGTTGAAAGTTGCTTCCGTACTCTTCAGGCCGAATTTAAACCCTATGTGCCTGGTGTTGTTACTGGTAACAGAGTGAAAAAACACGGAGAGCGGGATTATCGTCTTGATGCCGTAATGACGATCACTGACTTTGCCCAAATAATGCTGAAGACTATTCTTTTCCGAAACAACTACCACGTGATGGATAAGTACGATCGTGATGCGGACCTGCCTGCTGATATCCCTTCAATTCCAATTCATTTATGGAACTGGGGCATGCAGCACAGGGTTGGTAGTTTAAGGCTGGTTGATTCTGAGCAGTTAAGGATTGCTTTGTTGCCACGGCAAAAGGTCAGTATTTCTCAATACGGTGCAAATATGTGGGGTATCTACTACAGCTGTCCAGAATTTCTTCGAGAAGGATGGCTGCTGCGAAGCCCGGAGATTCAGCGTTCTCAGAAACTGGAGGCTGCTTACAACCCCGGCTCTGCAGATACTATTTATCTGTTTCCACAACCTGGTAGCAGGACCTACTGGACTTGTACTCTTACTGATCGTAGTCGCCAATTTAGAGGCCTGACATTCTGGCAAGCTTGGGAGCTTCAGGCCCAGCAGAAACATAACATGGCAAATGCCAGGCTAGATGAAGATGCAAAACGGCGGGAACTGGATGCTTTTATAAAAGAAAAAACTACCAGTGCTATCCGCGCAACTCCAGCCATTAAAGAGTCAGGCCAAAAGCGTATTGCACAGATTAGGGGTAATAAAAAAGAGGCACGTGAAGCTGAACAGTTGCAGCGTGCTAGGCCTACAAATGAAGTAAAAGACAAAGTGCTTGCACCAGTCATTCCTCTGCGAGAAGCCGAAGAGGATTACAGTCTTCCAAGCTATGTTCCGGACTTGTTTGGTTACCAGGATGGAGAACCTGAATGAGCGCAACAAAAATTGATGCCGTTTATCGAGACGCCGATGTCACGGCTTATAAAGGCAATCCGTTTATAGAAGCTTTACCGCCACTGCAGGAATCTGTAAACAGTGCTGCAGCTCTTCGTTCAGCATCACTTTTCGATGCGTCAGATCTGCAGAAACCAAGGGTTGTTCGCGCCCACAGTATTTGCCGTATCACCAATGACTTTTTCCAGCCGCTGGGCTCTCACATGCTCCTGAGTGAGCGTGTTTCGCTAATGATTCGTGGTGGTTATGTTGGCCGTAATCCTAAAACAGGCGACCTGCAGCGGCACTTACAAAATGGCTACGAAAGAGTTCAAAGTGGCGATTTGTCTAGCTTCAGATTTGAAGAGGCGAAATCCACAGCCCAAAGTATGTTGTTGATTGGCTGCTCAGGCAGTGGCAAAACAACGTCATTAGCACGGATCCTGGATACCTATCCTCAAGTCATTTATCACCCGACTATGAATTTTGAGCAAGTGGTTTATCTGAAAGTGGACTGTTCACACAATGGTTCGCTTAAAGAAATCTGCCTGAACTTCTTTCGGGCGCTCGATAAGGCGTTGGGCTCGAATTATGAGAAAAAATATGGCCTTAAACGTAATGGTATTGAGACCATGCTGGCACTGATGGCTCAGATTGCCAACGCTCATGCGGTAGGTTTGCTGGTTATTGATGAGATCCAGCATTTAAGCCGGGCGAAATCTGGTGGCCCGGAAGCAATGCTGAATTTTTTCGTGACCATGGTGAACACCATTGGTGTGCCAGTCATGCTGATTGGCACGCCTAAAGCCCGGGATATTTTTGAAATTGATCTCAGGTCAGCCCGACGCGGCTCAGGTTTAGGTGCGATTTTTTGGGAACCGATGAAACAAGGGCCCAATGGTAAGCGTAACCCTGAGTGGGTTGCCTTTACCGATAACCTCTGGAAGCTGCAGTTATTGCAGAGCAAGGATTTGGTGTTGACCGACGATTTACGGGACCTTTGGTATGACCTGAGCCAGGGTGTTATGGATATCGTTGTTAAGCTTTTTGTGTTGTCTCAGTTAAGAGCCTTGGCTTTGGGTAAGGAGCGACTCACTCCTGGCCTGATGAAACAGGTATATAAAGACGAGCTAAAACCTGTTCATCCTATGCTGGAGGCTCTTCGATCTGGCATTCCGGAAAAAATTGCGCAGTATTCTGATTTGATGCTGCCGGAAATGGACAAGAGACTTATTCAGCTGCAAAGGGATATTGCTGGCATGAAAGTCGAAACCCCAGAGGAATTAGCGCTAAAACAGCTGGCAACCGACGATGAACGCAGAGTCTACCTGATGCTCAAAGACGATTATGATTCAAGCCTGCTCGTGGCTACGGTGCGTAGAGCATTTGCTGAAAATCCTAAGCTGACTCGCCCTCAGCTGCTACCGGTGATTTTGAATTGGCTGTCAGATGCTGACATTCCTGTTACACCAGAACAACCGAAAATACGTTCTAAGAATACCAAATCTTATCAGTGGGATACTTTGGATTGGGATGACTTGCGCTACATCAGCTCTCAGCAAGCGTCGGCTACAGGTATGCATTCGGCTTTGGGGGTTAAAGGGTTATTATTTAATTTGAGGAAGTGGGTTAGTTGAGTATAACAATTGGGAGCCGTAGCTTTGTGATCTCCACTATTGCTGTTCTGTATGATTTCAATGAAATCATTTTGACGGTTGCAGACCAGCGCGTAGATGTCGGGTCTATATTGGCCGGTAAATATCATTATGCATGGAGAGTAACTTGCTAGATTGGCGTAATATTCGAAGGTTATATGAAGAGCTTGGTGATCCCTTTCTCATGATGCCTATAAGCAGTGCCGCAACATCACTGAACCAATCACTTGAGGACTGTAATGATTCTTTTCAAGAGTTTATGGGGCCGTACGGCGTTGCTCGATCATGTTGGACTGTACCTTGTGAATTAGTGCATGAGCAGATCGGGATTGTAATTGGTAACGCCTTTGTACTAGCTCAAGTTGGTATATCTCAAGCTGTATCAATTTGTTTGAAGTTGAACGAATATTGTGCAGACATATCTAGGTTGCCAAAGTCGAAATCTGGGTTTTTAAAAGCCGAGTCAGCGTTTATTTACGACACTGACGTAAGTCAAATAGAAGCTATTGATGCTGTTGCAAATTACTTTAAGCATCATCATGAATGGCCTGATGGCTGGAGTGAAGATCATGCGAAAGGAGTTCAAAGAAATACTATTTTGATGGTAAAAAAGTTAGGTTTTTCTGAAGACGGATTAACAGATAATATGTGGAGAGCATTATTTCTTCTCAGTATCTATGACAATGATCTCGGAAAGCTCTGCCGTATGGTCTCAGATTGGAGAGAGTCTTTGCCTAAATTATTCAAAAATGATTCTAACATTTCTTCTTGTGTTTGAAGTCTAAATGCTGGGTTTAGCTTTTGAAGCGTAAAAACTTTTACAACGGATTCTACTCTATTGTTAATACCTCTACTTCTGATTGAGGTGCTGACAGAAGAGCATTTGTTAGCTCGTTTGGCTATATTCAAAAGCTAATTCTTGGTCGTCGAATTAACGATTATGCTAAATTTCCCCATACCCTATCCAAATGAGCTCATTTATAGCACAGTAGCTCGAACTGGCACTTATCTGGGCATTTCGAGCCCTAAACAGCTACTGGATGAGGTATATGGCGATCGCAAAGTGATTGCCACCATGGATCTTCCTTGTCATCTGCAGGCTATTTCTAACCAGCTGAAAAGAACAGGCCGATATTCTGTTGATGAGCTGGTTTATCAGCACACACTATTCCCGCTGTATGCCCCTTTTGTTTCTGAAGAACACAGGCTTAGGGTTCTAAAGATGATGGCCG
>NZ_JAIWOI010000379.1 GCF_020217005.1 Rheinheimera sp.
AAGTCGACTGGCTGGACACCCAATAGGAGTAGCATGATGAAAGTACGCGCACAAATAGGCATGGTATTAAATCTCGACAAGTGCATAGGCTGCCATACCTGCTCCATTACCTGTAAAAACGTCTGGACCTCGCGGGAAGGCGTAGAATACGCCTGGTTTAACAACGTCGAAACCAAACCTGGTATTGGTTTTCCAAAAGAATGGGAAAACCAGCAAAAATGGAATGGCGGCTGGGTGAAAAATGCCAAAGGCGAACTGGAGTTAAAAATTGGCGGTAAACGCCGGGTGTTGGCGAATATTTTCGCCAACCCGGACTTACCGGAAATTGACGACTACTACGAACCTTTTGATTTTGACTACCAGCATTTACATAACGCACCGGACAGTAAACACCAGCCTGTGGCAAGACCACGATCGCTGATCACTGGTAAGCGAATGGAAAAAATTGAATGGGGCCCGAACTGGGAAGAAATTCTTGGTACAGAATTTGCGAAACGCAAAAAAGATCAGAACTTTAATGAAGTAGTGCAAAAAGACATCTACGGTCAGTTTGAAAAGACTTTCATGATGTATTTACCACGTCTTTGCGAGCACTGTCTGAATCCGGCTTGTGTGGCCGCTTGCCCAAGTGGCGCCATTTATAAACGCGAAGAAGATGGCATAGTACTGATTGATCAGGACAAATGCCGCGGCTGGCGGATGTGTGTTTCGGCTTGTCCGTACAAAAAAATCTATTACAACTGGAAAACCGGTAAGTCAGAAAAATGTACTTTCTGCTTCCCGCGCATTGAAGCAGGTCAGCCAACAGTCTGTTCAGAAACCTGTGTAGGCCGGATCCGTTATCTGGGTGTTCTGCTCTATGATGCAGACAGAATTGCAGAAGCGGCCGGTGTCGCGAAAGAACAGGATTTATACCAGGCACAACTGGATATTTTCCTGGATCCGAATGACCCTAAAGTGATCGAGGCGGCCCGCGCTGAAGGCATCCCTGATAACTGGATCAATGCAGCTCAACAAAGCCCTGTCTATATGATGGCAATGGAATGGAAAGTGGCACTGCCACTGCACCCTGAATATCGTACTCTGCCGATGGTTTGGTATGTGCCGCCACTGTCACCTATTCAAAGCGCTGTGCAGGCTGGTCATGTCGGTATGAATGGCGAGATCCCAGATCTGAAATCATTGCGTATTCCACTGCGTTATCTGGCCAATATGCTGACCGCAGGTGATGAAAAACCTGTAGTTCGGGCTTTAGAACGCATGATCGCCATGCGAGCCTTCAAACGCTCACAACAAGTGGACGGTGTTGAAGATCTGGAGGTTTTAAAATCTGTTGGATTGACTGCGCTGCAAGTCGAGCAAATGTACCGTTATATGGCCCTGGCTAACTATGAAGATCGCTTTGTGATCCCAACCAGCCACCGTGCTTATGCTGAAAACGCTTACGACCTGAAGAGCAGCTGTGGTTTCAGCTTTGGTAATGGTTGTGGTGATGGCAATAACGGCGTCAGTCTTTTCGGCACTAAAGCTAAAGGCGTTCGTCAGGTAATTCCAGTTGAGCTGAAGGACTAACAGATGAAAATTTTACAAGTGTTATCGCTGTTACTGGATTATCCAACCGAACTACTGAGCGACAGTCGGGACGAACTGATAAATCTGACACAAGACTCATCCTTGTCAGTTAAGGCAAAAGAAGCAGTACTGGCCTTTATCAACACCAGACTAGATGGCGACTTAATGGACTGGCAGGTAGATTATGACGGCCTGTTTGAACGGGGTCGTTCACTCTCTCTGTTGTTGTTTGAACATTTACACGGTGAGTCGCGTGACCGCGGTCAAGCCATGGTCAATCTACAAAATCAGTATAAAGAAGCAGGTCTTGAAATTGGCCTGAAAGAATTACCTGATTATGTGCCGCTTTACCTAGAGTTTTTATCAACGCAGGGAGATGACAACGCTCGCCTCGGTTTGCAGGAGGTAGCGCCTATTCTGGCGCTACTAACAGCACGGTTGCAGAAACGCCAGAGTGACTATTCGTCTTTATTTCTGGCGATGTTGGAACTGTCAGACACCGATATCGATCTGTCAGATATCGTACGTCAAATCGCTTCAGAAGAACGCGACGACACCCCCAAAGCACTTGATAAGGTGTGGGAAGAGGAGATGGTCACTTTTCTTGGCAATGATCAGCAAAGTGCCTGTAGTAGCAGTACCAGTCGACCAACAGAACAACAACGTAAAGATCAGTTTATTCCACTGAATACCGAGCTACTGAACGGCCAGGAATTCAGCACGGATACACTGGCCGCCGAGCTTTTTGCCCATGCAGTGACTAAAGCACCGGCAACAGCGACCAAAGGAGCTTGATATGACCGCCTTTACCCCTTCAATTTTTGACAGTTTTGCCTTTGGTATATACCCCTATATCGCCATGGCCATCATGTTTATCGGTAGTTGGATCCGGTATGACAGAGAGCAATACACCTGGAAAACCAGCTCCAGCCAGATTATGGAAAAGAAACAATTACGAAAAGGCAGTATTGCTTTTCATATTGGCGTAATTGCAATTTTCTTTGGTCACTTTGCGGGTTTACTGATGCCAAAAGCTGTCTGGCATTTGCTCGGTATTACCACTGAAATGAAACAGCTGATCGCTATGGGTGTTGGTGGATTCTTTGGGCTCATTTGCTTTTACGGCCTGACGATTTTAATTATCCGCCGCCTGACCAATCCAAGAGTGCGGGCAGGTTCCAGTACTATGGATATAGCCATATTGCTGGTGTTGTATGCACAATTGATTTTAGGGCTACTGTCGATCTTTGTTTCAATGGGACACTTAGATGGCGCTGAAATGCTGAAGCTAATGGCCTGGGCACAAAATACCATGACCTTTCAAAGCGCGGCGGCAGTTGAAGCCATATCTGGAGTTCACTGGATTTTTAAAGCTCATGTGTTTTTAGGTATGACTATTTTTGTACTGTTTCCGTTTAGCCGCTTAGTGCATATGTTAAGCGTACCAGTGCAATATGTTCGTCGTCAGCATCAGATAGTACGCCAACGTTTCGTGCGTTAAACCTGAAAGTAAGCACGGATGATTGCATCAGGCAGCATCCGTGCTTTATTCGAATTACCGCTGATGTTGTCTGTCAACAATTGACTGTAACGACAAAACCAGCATCAGAAGAGCTGTGAAGAGGCCGACATGATCATTGTCAATGAAGTTAAAATTCCTGAACACGCTATTATGGCGGAAATGCAATATCATCCAGCACCAGAGAAAAGAACGGCAATGCTCAAGGCCGCTGAAAGCCTCATTATTTCGGAGCTGCTTAAACAAAGAGCTGTGGAACTGGGCTTAGCTGAAGTGGACCAACTAGAGGATACTTCACCGCAGGCACAAGATGCCGTCTTAGACATGCTGATCAATAAAGAAGTACTGATCCCAAAAGCAAGTGAAGCCGAGTGTTTACAGTATTATCAGCAAAACCCTGGTCGTTTTGTCACCTCTCCCCTATTAGAAGTACGTCATATTTTGCTGCCAGCGGCACCAGACAATGACGGTGAGAGAATCAAAGCCAAGCAGCTCGCAGAAGGCATCATCACTGAACTGCAAAAAGCGGCTGATTTTGCAGCATTAGCAACCAATTATTCAGTCTGCAGTACAAAAGATAGCGGCGGATTGTTAGGCCAAATCACCAAAGGTCAAACCGTGCCTGAATTCGAACGACAAATATTCAAAGCACAACCCGGATTAATGCCTTACCCGGTGGAAAGCCGTTTTGGCTTACACGTCGTCGATGTACTACGTAAGGTTGAAGGAGACCTCCTGCCGTACGAAGCAGTCGAAGTAAAAATTAACGACTACCTCAACGAGAAAGTCCGCCGTAAAGCCATTGCACAATATATTGAGACTTTAATCAGCGCTGCCGCAATTGAGGGGTATGATTTTAAAGTAAGTAGCTCCCCTTTGATGCAATAACAGATCCGAAGATCTTACTCACAGGCCTGTGTTCAGGCCTGTGTCCATCTTTTGCTTCGATACCTCCTTTTAGCCTTCATATATACCCCAAGTTCCTGTCACTTCAATCTCACAGAAGCTGTTCGCCGAGGTGTCTGACCAGACTGCCACCCTACCTACAAGTAGGTAACCATCTAATTTAATTAATATTTAAATCAAAACACCTTACAATTATGCGGCGTTATACAGTCATATTGAAGGGTTCTATGAACACAACTTCTTTTGTATCTTCAGTTAAAATTAACACCATAGTCTGTGCTCTGTCCGGTTTAGCACTGATGCCGGCACAAGCCACAACAACCACTCTGGCCGATGCCTTAAAAGAAGGCTCTATCAACGCTCAGTTTCGTTACCGTCTGGAAAATGTAGATCAGGACAATTCACTTCAAGCTGCAACAGCTTCGACATTACGTAGTCGGCTGACTTTACAATCAGGAAGCTGGCGCCACACCAAAGCGCTATTTGAGTTAGATAACGTCAGCAGTCTAGGTGGTGAGCGTTACAATAGTGGAGTGAACGGAAATAGTGATTACTCCTTAATCACAGATCCAACCGGAACAGATATAAATCAGGCCGCATTGTTATTGACCCCAAATGAAAACAGTCAATTCACCTTAGGCCGTCAACGTATTAACTTACAAAACCAACGCTTTATAGGCAGCGTAAGCTGGCGTCAAAACGAACAGACCTTTGACGGTGTGCGGTTGACGCAACAGCTTGGCAAGCAATGGCTGATTGACTTATCCAGTCTACACAACGCAAACAGGATCTTTGGTCCAAAAGGAGCTGATGCGGATCTACACGGGCGATTTTCTTTAGGGCAACTGAAATGGCAACCAATGCCTCAGCATACTTTCACCGCATTTCACTATGATCTGGATTTTGATAGTCTGAATGGCCGCGACAGCCTGACACAAGGTTTGGATTACGCTGGTTATTTGGCGGCATTGCCGGATTTCAAATGGCTGTTTGTCTTTGCTGAACAGGAAGACAAACATCAGGCTCCATTGCAATTCCAGCATCATTATCATCGCGTAGATCTGAGTTACACCTTCAAAGATATTATAGTGAAGCTGGTACAGGAAAGACTTGGAGGCGATGGTCAAACTGCCTTCCAAACCCCTTTTGCTACACTGCACGCATTTCAGGGCTTCACTGATGTGTTTCTGGTAACCCCAACAGTGGGTATCAGGGATCATTATCTTGAAATCAGTCTACCATTAAGTTCTGTAAATCTTAGTGCAAGCTGGCACAGCTACCATAGTGATGCAGGCAGCAGTAAATTAGGCACTGAAATAAATAGCAGTGTTACTTATGATCTCTTTAAACAACTCAACCTGATGTTCAAACTCAGCCATTATCAAGCGGACAGTTACGGTGTTGATACGAATAAATTGTGGCTGATGGCAACCTACTCTATTTAAGGCTCTTCTCAACCCGACTCCCCACGTCGGTTTGTTGCTACGCCATTCAATAGGTTCTGAATGGCGTTTTTTTTCCTGTTAAATCCGCAAATCTGTAAAGGCCTCAGACATATTCGAAGTAGGCTCAATGGCTAGCATCGCTGACACCACTGTGCATAACTGTATTGTCACACCCCGAGTTTAATCACCATAACAGAGACATCTTTACAGTTAAAAGTCTCAGCTTACGGACTATTACCACCATAGGGGTAACAACCCTAAACAAAATGCGGCGTGCAGAGATATGGAAATTCTGATGAATGAATTTATTGATCTAGATCAATCTTTATTCCCCACCGAGGTCTAACCTACACAACATGTAGTGCTAAAAATAAAAATAAACACAAGATAAAGCGTTATGAACACTCTCAACTATTATGCAGAACAAGTCGTGTGGCAAGAGGTGCCAGAACATACCAGTCTGGCATTTACCATTTGCGGATGCCCCATTGGCTGCAAAGGTTGCCACAGTGCCGAAAGTTGGCCTGAGAATTCCGGATATCCCTTATCAGCGGAGGTCCTGCATGACAAGCTACTGAAGTACAGTGGGCTCATCAGCTGCGTGTTATTTTTAGGCGGAGAATGGCATCCGGCATTGCTCAAAGACTTACTTTTACTTTGTAAAAAACACAGGCTCCACACCTGTTTATATACAGGGCTGGAACTGCGAGAAATTCCAACAAACTTAATCGACGCTCTCGATTTTGTTAAAACAGGTCCCTGGAAAAAAGAATTTGGTCCACTGGGCTCACCCTCAGGCAATCAGCGTTTTTATGACTTAAAAAACAGACGAGATCTGACCTGGAAATTTCAGTCGCCACAACATAATGACTCTCAGTTTCATCACATGACCTCAGGCAGTGATATGACTTTATTCGGGGATATGCCTGAAAAAGTTGCCCCATCTCATGGCACCGCTGTCGGAGCTGAAAACATCTCTTTTGTATACATCGACACATCAGAAGTAACAACAAAGCCACCTATCAATTAAAATAAGGGATTTTGCTATGCAAAGATTAATGAAGCATCAGGTCGAACATAAACTTAACTTTATAGAACAGTACCTTCATGCACAAAACGCTGCGGACGGTTCGAAGATGGATGCGAATGCCAACGTAACGCAAAAAAATATCGCCACACTGGAAGCGGAAATAATGAAAGATTATTTTATTCAAGTGAATCGAGCTCAGGTCAGTAAAAAAATATCTGAGCTTTTTGGTCAGGATTTAGCTTCAGAGTATGTGAGGCAAATTGAAGCTCATGAAATATACGTACATGATGAAACAAGCCTGAAGCCTTACTGTGTGTCTGTCACTATGTATCCGTTCCTTCGTGATGGATTAACCAAGCTGGGCGGCGAATCAAAAGCACCTCAACATCTCGAATCATTCTGCGGCTGCTTTGTTAACTTTGTTTTCGCTGTCAGTAGTCAATTCGCTGGTGCTGTCGCTACGGTTGAGTTCCTTACGTACTTTGATTATTTTGCCCGTAAGGACTACGGTGACAATTATCTCCATACACACCGCAAACAGGTTGAAAACCACCTTCAGCACGTGGTTTATGCATTAAATCAGCCTGCTGCTGCACGCGGTTATCAAAGCGTGTTCTGGAATATTTCTGTGTATGACTACTATTATTTTGACAGCATGTTTGGCAACTTTGTATTTCCGGACTTTGTAAAACCTGAATGGAGTTCAGTATCTGCTTTACAGGACTTCTTCCTGAACTGGTTTAATGCCGAACGAGAAAAAACAATCCTTACTTTCCCGGTTGTTACCGTTGCAATGCTCACTGAAAAGAGCGAAGGAAAAAGCCACTGCAAGGATCAGCATTTTGCTGAGAAAATGGCTCATCAACTTGCAGCGGGCAGCGCCTTTTTTGTTTATTTATCAGATAGTGCGGATTCGCTAGCCTCCTGCTGCCGCTTGAGAAGTGAAATCAGTGACAACACTTTTTCATACTCCCTTGGCGCAGGTGGTGTGGCAACAGGCTCCATCAACGTCATTACAATCAATATGAACAGGTTGGTACAGGACAACAGAGATTTAGCCGAAGAAGTGACTAAAATTCATAAGTATCAGGTCGCTTACCGCAAACTGATGGAGGAATACCAAGCTGCAGGTTTAATGACAGTATATGACGCTGGTTTTATCAGCCTGGATAAACAGTTTCTGACCATAGGTATTAATGGCATGGTCGAAGCCGCTGAGTCTCAAGGCTTTGAAGCGAGTAATAATCCTGCTTACATTGACTTTGTCCAGCAAAAATTAAAAGTCATATTTGACGCGAATAAAGAAGCCAAAGCTCTTTATGGTTACCTGTTTAATACCGAATTTGTACCAGCGGAAAACCTTGGAATTAAAAATGCAAAATGGGATAAAGAAGACGGTTATTTTGTCCCAAGAGACTGTTACAACTCTTATTTTTATGTCGTTGAAGACAACAGCAGTAACGCGATAGATAAATTCCAGTTACATGGCAGAGCTTTACTGGATTATCTGGATGGCGGTTCTGCTTTGCATTTAAATCTGGATGAAAAATTAACAACCCAGGGATATATGCAGTTATTAAACATAGCCGCTCATACTGGCTGTAATTACTTCTGTATAAACGTAAAAATCACTATCTGTAACCAGTGTGAAAAAATCGACAAGAGAACCTTAAACTCATGTCCACATTGTGGCAGTCACGATATAGATTATGGCACCAGAGTCATTGGCTACTTAAAACGAGTATCGTCTTTTAGCAAAGGCAGACGAACTGAGCATTCACTTCGTCACTACCACCGAAAACCGGCAGTGGCGATAAAAGCTGTCTCCCCCGCGATAGCCGAAATGGCAGAAGCCTGATTTTTACTGCCCCTCTAAAAAACTACCTACAAAGAGGCATCCTGCATGCCTCTTTTTTGTAGCAACCCATTCCTTTTGTCTTGATAAACTGGGGTATGTCGATGAGTAGTCAGAACACTACAGAACTCCCCGAGGTACTTTCATGAATATACAGAGTTATCAGGATTTAATTACGGCAGCAAAGCAACAGCATGAACCACAGCGATTATTGTTGGTATTTGCAAAAGCCGAGCTACCCAATGGTTACACCGAAAGCCAACACAATAGCTTTCTGCGTGGTGAAGGCGGCACTTTAAACCCCGTGCTTTGCGTTGATAAATTGCCAGAAGAAATTGCTGAATTTGCGACACTCAGAAAAGAATCCGAAGAAACCGGCTTCGACTGGGATATTGCTTTTGTATCCTCATTGGCCGGCCGTGGTGGTTTTCCGCCAAACAGTGATGAAGCCGAGCAACCACTTAAAATGATGTTAGCCAAAATTCAGTCTGGCATGATCGCAGACTTTCTGACATTTGATCGCTCAGGCGAACTCGTAGCTTTATTGTGAAAGTACATAAACTGATTTTAATCGTAATGGATAAAAACTTAATGGTTGGTGGCCAAGATGAAAAAAGCACAACTCGTTGAAAAAATTGCTTTTGAAGCAGATATAACACTATCAGAAGCACGAGCAGCTCTTAACGCTTTGCTTTGTTCAATTACAACCGCATTAAAAGCAGGCGATAATGTCGCATTAGTCGGGTTCGGCACTTTTGAAAATAGAAAACGAGCTGCACGCTCAGGCCGTAACCCCAAAACTGGACAACCCATCCACATTGCGTCCTCCCATATCCCAGTATTTAAAGCTGGCAAGGTATTTAAAGATGCCATTAGTTGATCTTCTGGCTACCGTCCTATTATAGCCATTGATATGCCCAGTGACACAGGAATGTGAGTTCATGCTCAGTGTATTGGAGTATACCCAAAAAACTGATACCTGAACCTTAAAAGCATTAAAAAAACGGATGAACGCTGCTTTATGAAATGGATATTCTTCTTACTTTGCCTATTTAATACTTCAATACCCTTTGCCACACCACTAAGTTTCTGCCAAGAATCTGATGCCGAGGCGCCGAATCTCGCAGACTACGATATTGGCCAACAAACTTACAAAGGTGTGCATGCCGCAGTTGTCGCACATGCACTAACTACTTTAAAAATTGATTTCACTATCAAGCGTCTGCCATGGCTCAGATGTATGCATGAAGCTCAATCAGGCAAATTTGACGGAATTATAGGTATTGGTTGGTCGGGTGAGCGGGCTTTAATCTTTGACTTTCCTGGACTCTCGGAAGCCGAGCCGATGAAGCAATATAGTATAACCAGAGCCGACTACTATATTTATTCAATAAAAGGTAACTCTCTAAGCTGGGATGGCTATGCACTTTCAGGCCTAAGATATGGTATCGCTGCACCCAAAGGCTATGTGGTGGAAACACTTTTAAAAAATTTGAATGCCCATAAAGAGCTTGATACTGGATTGGCCGTGAGTTTTGAGCTTTTAGTTAATAAACGTGTCGATGGCGTGGTAATGACTGATAGTTCCGTAAACGCTCAATCATCCCAATACAAAGGTACAGAAATAGTGAAGATAACCCCTGCCTTTTATCAACAGCATCTTTATGTGGTGT
>NZ_JAIWOI010000001.1 GCF_020217005.1 Rheinheimera sp.
AACGCAGCCAACAAAGCTGCGGTTTTAATTTCGCAGTGCGCAGCGCAAAGGAGTTGGTGTTGCAGCGCGGCGGCAAGGGCTAGAGACCCCGGAGCATAGTTGCCTATGTGACCGGGGCGAAAGAACGCAGCCAACAAAGCTGCAGCGCCAAATACGAAGCGCTTAGTTCAGATGTTCGCTTTGCAACCAATTCATCAGCTCTACCGCCGGCATTGGTTTAGCAAATAAATAGCCCTGAATAAGATAACATTGACGGCTGCTGAAGAAAGCCAGTTGCTGTTCTGTCTCTACACCTTCAGCAACGCAACTCATACCTAAGCTGCCAGCCATGGACAAAATGGCTTCGATAATGGTTTCATCGTCGGGATCTATGCCTATGTCTTTGACAAAACTACGGTCAATTTTTATGGCGTCTATGGGCAGCTCTTTTAAGTATTTTAGAGAAGAGTAACCTGTTCCAAAGTCATCCAGCGCCAGTTGAATCCCCAGTTCGTTTAATGCCTGCATAGTAGTAATGGCTTTTTCGTGGTCCCGCATCAGCGCACTTTCTGTGACTTCGTAGCGCAAACAGGAGGCTGGCAATTGGTACTTGTTCAGCAGTTTTTCTGTGTGTTCTGCCAAAGACAATTGCTCTAAATGACTGGTGGATAAATTGACAGACAAATACAAATCCAGGCCAGTCTGACGCCATTGCTGTAAATCGGCCAGAGCCCGTTCCAACAAGGACAGCGTCATAGGAATAATCAAACGTAAATCTTCGGCCATAGGAATAAATTCTGTAGGCGGGATCAGGTTCTGCTTATGATACCAACGCATTAGCACTTCAACGCCTATCACCGATTGACTACGGCAATCCACTATAGGCTGGTAATAGTTAATAAATTCACCGTCTTTAAAGGCTTGCCTTAACTGGGTTTCTTTCGCCAGCTGCATATGAGCTTTTTCGTTCATCTCAGCAATAAAAAACTGGAAATTGTTACGGCCTAAGTCTTTGGCATGGTACATCGCGACGTCAGCATGTTTGAGCAGCGAATTGGCATCTGTGGCATCGTCCGGGTAAACCGCTATGCCTATGCTGGGGGATACGCTGACAGTGTGGGAGCCTAATTGCATAGGTTCACCAATGGACTGTAGCATTTTGCGCGCCACATGGCTGATGTTGTCATCGTTTTTATAGCTTTCCAGCAGCACGACAAATTCATCACCGCCCAGACGGGCTATAGTGTCGGTTTCTCTTAAGGTAACCCGCAAACGCCTGGCCACTTCCTGCAGTAACTGATCACCTACATCATGACCCAGCGAATCGTTCACCTGCTTAAATTTATCCAAATCGATAAAACACAAGGCCAGAGATTTTTTCGCTCTTTTCGCCTGTTCAATGCCGTGTTGAATACGGTCCATCAGCAGAGTACGGTTAGGTAAGCCCGTCAGTGAGTCGTAACTGGCTAAATAACGTAATTCTTCTTCTGCTACTTTTTGTGCTGTGATATCGGTGAATACCAGAACAAAAAATTCTACTTTATTCACATCACCTATAGCGCTGACGTTAATCAGGGTAGGGCGCTCTTTGCCATCAGGTGTATGGACCAGCTCTTCGCCTTGCCAATGCTGATTCACTGTCAGGCCACGCAACAACGCTGTGTAGAATCTGCGACGTTGTAAACTGATACCCAAATGATGGGTTTTAGGGCTGATCAGGTATTGGTCAACAGAACCAAATACATCTGCAAAAGATTGGTTGGCGGCAATAACACGTTGGCTGGCGTCTAAAATAACAACCCAGTCACGGGTTTGTTGAAACGCTTCACCAAAGAGCCGTGCTTTTTCCTGATTCGCTCTGGTCTCAGTGATATTGCTGAAGGTACCAATGACCCGCTCAGGCAGACCTTGTTCGTCTACTTCTGCAACTTTGCCTATGTCTCGGAACCACAGCCACTTGCCCGTTTTGTGCTGCATACGGTAGGTGTGATCAAAGGTCTTATCCGGTGTCTGCATCAATTTTTGCCAGGCGTGCTGATAGGCATCTTTATCGTCCGGATGCAACAATGACAGATGCTGGCTCATCGCCAAAGGATTTAATGCTTCCTGATATCCCAGCATGCTGTAGATCCTGGATGCAAACATAATATTTTTTCGGGCATGCCATTCCCAGGCTCCGCTGTCGATCGAATCCAGTGCTTGTTTTAAACGCTGTTCACTGGCTGTGACTTTGGCGTGAGCCATTTTCAGCATGCGTTGTTGTTTTTGCCGGGTGCGAAGATAAACCAACATGATCACCAGACTAACAGAGGCATACACCATATAAGCCCAATGACTCAGCCAGGGCGCCGCTTCCACTTGCAGGCGCAAAGTGGCAACCTCGCTTTCAAGGCCTGTCACAGGAGATACTGCCACCACGTTGAACTGGTAATGACCAGGGGTGAGTTGTGGAAACATCACTGAGCTGGAGCTTTGCTCTGGGAAAACCAGTCGTTGCGGGCCATCCAGCCAATACCGGTATCGCATTTTACTACTATCGCGGAAATTCAGACTGGAATAGCTGATAGTTAACCCCTGGCTGTCATAAGGCAAGGTAAAAAACTGGCCTGATAAATCTGTCATCGGGCTTTTCACCGGGGAGGACAATAGATCCAGCTGAGTGATCACAATACGAGGCTTACGTCTGGGCTCAGTTAACTGAGCAGGAGACAATAAATTCAGGCCACGAATAGAACCAAAAGCCATTTCACCATTGCTTAAGGACTCACTACTTTGCAGAATAAATTCATTACTGGATAAACCATCTTTTTTACTGAACTGTTCTATATGCAAAGTATCCACGTTTAACGACGAGATACCTTGCTGACTGGAGTACCAGATATGCCCAAGCTGATCTCTGGTGACAGAGAACAGTACATTGGTACTCAGTTTGTTTTTGCTATGGAAGTGGTGCTTTAGCTGCATAGAGCTGACGTCAAAGGCCAGCAAGCCAATGTCTGATGCACTGAACCAAAGTGTATTATTTTTATCCAGCGCCATTTGATCGGCAAAACGCAAGCCAAAAGCCGGATTGGCTTCGGCCTGATACAGCAATTTTAACTCTGTAGTTTTTTCGTTGTAGAGCCAGATCTTTTCATAAGCAGACAGAACCAGCCAGTCTGGCTGCTCTGGCCATTTGCCTAAAATTACCCTGACGTCGCTGGCAGGTAGCTTTTTAGTTAACTCTGTCAGTTGTTTTAGTTCGCCAGTCTCGGGCTGGTATTGAGAGATACTCTCATTAGTTAAAAGATAAAAATCCTGTTGTTGATTTAACCAACTGCCAGGGCGTGCATCAGCCAGTATGGCTTTGTCTGTCTGGTCCTGTAGCAAAGGAGGTTGTAGCTCTTTTTGCTCAACGGAAAAATAATTTAAGCCGCTGGAAGATAAAAACCACAAATCCCCGCTTTTTCTCATCGTCAAATTCAGGATCATACTGGTATGCCAGACCGCTTTGGGGTCAGGGTTGACCAAAAAATGTTGTACTTGTCGGGTTTCAAGATTAAGCAAATTTAAGCCATTGCGGCTGCCCAGCCAGAGTTCTTCCCGGCTTTTCTCAGCAATAGAAGTAATTTTGTCATTACTCAGTGCATCAGAGCCTGTCTGACTAAAACTGCGGATCGCCTTGCTGCGAGGGTGCCAGTAATAGGCTCCGTCAAATCGACTACCCAGCCAGTAGCCTCCCTGATCATCCTGCTGCAAAGCCACTACATTGTCGTCCGACAAATTAAAGTTGCTTTCGCTGAATTTAAGCACCAGCTCCGTGCTTTGTAATGATGGAATGTAACGTAGCAAACCCCGCTCAGTACCCAATAATATCTGGTCTGGTTGTCTACTTATCTGCCAGATGTTAGGTCCTGCGATCAGTTCTCTGCTGGTCGGGATTTGACCTGTGTCAAGGAAGCTTTGAATGTCGTCCAGTTGCAGTTGATACAAACCTTCGACAGTACCTATCAGCAGTTGGTTGGCATCAATGTTTAATGCTTTGGCGTGGCGTTGATAGTCCGAGCCCTGGCCTGAAGGTAAATGCGGCACCAGTTTAAGTTTTTGGCTGATTTTGTCATAAATCACTAAGCCTTCGCTGGTACCCAGTAATATCCAGTTTTTGTAATTTAATAAAGTTCGGATAAAGGCCTTTTCTAAACCAAGGTCAGCGAGTGTGGCTAACAAAGCTAATTGTTTAGTGTCGGTCTGGTAGAGGTATAGTCGGTTTCTGCTACTGAGCAATAAATTATCGTTATCAGCCTGAGCCAGATTGAGAAACCTGTTGTCCAGCGTCATTGTTCCCGGCACTGTGCCGTGCAAAAACAGCTCAGCTTTGACCGGATCAAAAGAATATAAACCTGAACGAGGAGCTAAAGCCCACAGTCGTTGTTTCGAATCTAACAATAGCTTGTTAAAAGTCAGACTCTGCAATTGTGGTGAATTTGCCCCAATCAGCAGATTTTTGTAGCCGTCGTAGCGATTTAAACCTGCGTCCGTTGCAACCCATAAAAAGCCCTGCCGGTCGAGCAATAAGTCGTTTACTGAGCCCTGAGATAAATTCTGGTCCGGAGTTAACGGCTGCAATAGCGGCGCTGCCAGAGAGAGTTGGCAAAAGCAAACTAGCAGCAACAAGCTGCACACATAGCGCAATAAGGCTAACACAGGCAAAACGATTCCTCAGTAGGTCGGTTGTTATTGTTATAGGTTCAATCTGCCGTAAGAAGCCCTAGAAAATACAGTGAATAGCGCTTAAAAGTCCAGCACAGTTCCAAAGAATTTTGCAAAAATAACCAGCTTGTTAATAAATAAGCAACAAGCTTTGTAACAGACTGAAAATAAATACAATAAATGCTAAGTACAGTTGAAATTGCCGGTTGAGTTTCAGTGCTGCAATCAGATGGCCAGCGACAGGCAGGCTTGGAGGTCCCAGTCTGTCACGTTTAATCTTCTGTTGCAGATAGATTGCAGGACCAGCCAGATTGACCTGCAATGCCTGTACTAAAGCACCCAGTATCAGCAGATGAGGTAAGCACAAATTTAGCCGGAACGCTGCACGCCATTGCCGTAGTGTGCCAGTCACATCAGTCAAAAAGGCTAATAACAGTGCAGTGATCAGACAGGCAGGAAAGCTGGCCCATTGAGTTAACACAGCTGCAGGGCGGCCAAAATAACGAAAGTTGCTTTGTTTGTCGTTCCATTGCTGATTACAGAGCAATAGCAGGCGATAGGCAACAGCTGCCAGACCACCCCCTATCAGAAACCAAAAACTGACACCTACCCACTGTTTCGCCGTGCGAAGCCACAGCATTTCAATAGTAGCTTTGCATAAACCTGCAGTGCTCAGGCTTTGGGTTTGTCTCAGGACTAAAGGTTGCAATAAATCCTTGGCTCTGCTGTTTTGCTGTTGACTGATAGCCAGTGTTATTTTGTGGCTTTGCTGGCGGTAATGCACAAAATCCAGACAGAAATACAATAACAAAGCATCAAGCAGCAGCGGCCAGTCGGATAACCAATACAAGGGCGCCAGTAAAGCAAGGGTTGGTAACAACACCAGTGCCATGGCCAAACTACCAGAGATCAGTTGCTGGCTGCTGGCCCTGCCAGGGTCCGGATGAACCTTAGCCGCCAGCTGTTTCGCAAAGATACTGAAAAAAGTGATTGGCTGATAATCTTGTGGGAATAGCACCAGACTGCCAAGCAACCAAACGCTCAGCAGTACCAGTGGATAAGCTGAAACCTCAGCCAGCCAGTACGGCATTTAGCTAAGCTGAACCGTTTTAAGGTTTTTCAACAATTCCAGCACCATGGCTGAACTGTTTTTAGAGGCGATTTCCAGATAGGCTTCAAAAGAGCTTGGCGACTCTTTGCCGGCTATATCGCTTAAGCTGCGGATCACCACAAAAGGCGTGTTCAACTGATGGCAGGCCTGGGCTATAGCTGCGCCTTCCATTTCTACGGCCAGCATAGTAGGGAACTCAGAGCGGGTTTTGGCGATACGTTCAGGCTGGCACATAAACACATCACCTGTAGTGATCAGGCCTTTTTTCGTTTTGCAAAAGCCTAAGGTTTTGATGCTTTGCTCCGCAGCACTGATCAGTGCCGGATGGGCAGTGAAGCCAGCTGGCATGCGCGGCACCTGACCAATTTCGTAACCAAAAGCAGTAACATCTACATCGTGATGACGCACTTCAGAAGAAATCACTACGTCCCCAACATTTAACTCAGGGTCAAAACCACCTGCTGAACCCGTGTTAATTACGCAATCTGGTTTGAACTGACTGATTAATAAAGTGGTGGCTACGGCTGCAGCTACTTTACCTATACCAGATTGCACTAATACTACGTCGGTATCGGCCAGACGACCCTGATAAAACTCATAATCTGCCAATTTGACCATGGTCATATCGCTTAATTGAGCTTTTAAAATTGCAATTTCCGGCTCCATAGCGCCGATAATACCTACAAGTTGCATCTGCCGATCCTCAAAATATGAAAGGGCAGATGATAGCATCTGCCCTTGCCAAATTATACCCGTCGTACTTGAAGCTGCTGCTTTGTTACCTGCGCTTCACAGCCCCAGTCACATAGTGCTGCTATGCTCCTGGGGACTGACTTGCTTGTCGCCGTGCTGCAACATCAATGACTTAGGGTAAGAGATCTCAGTTTGATTTGTGAATAGCTATGGTTTTGGCTTGCTGGTTATTGGTCAGGGTGCCCGCTTGGTAATCACGGATGGCCTGTTCAATTTCCTCTGGCTTATTCATCACAAAAGGACCGTATTGCACCACTGGCTCTTTGATAGGTTTCGCCGCAAGCAGAATAAAACGGGCTTTGTCTTTGGCTGAAACAGTCACGCTGTCACCATCTGTCAGTACAGCGCCGTGATGATTAGGCACTTTTAAACCTTCAACAAAAACTTCGCCTTCAAAAGGATAAACATAAGCGTTATGACCAGTTGTGACCGGAAACGTCAGACTTTGGTCTGCTTCTAACTGCACATCCAGATACAAAGGTTCTGTTGAGAGGCCAAAAATTGGACCTCGAATGGTTTTGCCATTTAGCACAGTTTCACCAGCCAAGACTTTAACAAAACTCTGAGCTTTTAACTGCAGCAATGGGATATCCGCAGCAGGAATATCGACATAAGCGGCTTCTTTCATTTTTTCTGCTGCCGGCAAGTTGATCCACAACTGGAAACCACGCATCAGGCCAGACTCCTGTTGCGGCATTTCAGAGTGAATAATGCCACGACCAGCTGTCATCCATTGCAAACCACCACTGGTTAAATGGCCCTGATTGCCGAGATGATCTTCATGCAGCATGTGGCCGTCAAGCATGTAGGTCACAGTTTCAAAACCACGATGTGGGTGGGGTGGAAAGCCTGCAATATAGTCATCCGCTTTGTCGGAGCCAAAAGCGTCCAGCATTAAAAAGGGGTCCAGCCGTACGCCCTGGCTTTGCCCCAGACTACGTTTAATTTTTACGCCAGCACCATCGGAGGCCAGCATGGCGGGGATCAGTTGTTTTAAAGTACGGGCTGTCATCTTTATTTCACCTAATAGGAGTTACTTGATAATCCTATTAAAACAGCTCTTTTATCGAAGCAATAGCGGATTGTTTTGTATGCATCATTCGAAAAATTTGAATGTTCCCCCGTCGTCCTTGAAGCTGCAGCTTTGTTGGCTGCGCTCTCTCACCCCAGTCGCATAGACAGCTATGCTCCCGGGGATTCGTTTACTTGCCGTCGCGCTGCAACGTCAATGACTTAGGGGACTTTTGTCGTCCCTGAAGCTGCAGCTTTGTTGACGAAAGGGGGGATTCTAAAGGTCGCCCCTACGGATCAATTGCCTTCTAATTGAAACAAGCCCAATGCCAAAGCCGTGTTTTGTTCGTGCTTTAATAACCAGTCTTTACGCTCTAAACCACCAGCGTAACCCGTTAAAGTGCCATTGGCCCCTATTACTCTGTGGCAGGGCACAATAATAGTCAGTGGATTACGGCCATTCGCCGCTCCGACCGCTCTGACCGCTTTGGGGTTATTCAGCGCCTGGGCTATATGGCTGTAACTGCGAAGCTCTGCAAAGGGGATTTTACTCAGTTGCTGCCAGACGGCTTGTTGAAAGTCAGTGCCCACTGCCGCCAGAGGCAAGTCAAACTGCTGCAAATTCCCTGCAAAATATGCATCAAACTGAGCTTTGCAGTCGTGCAACAGCATATCGTTGCTCTGATCCGGCGCCTCGCTGTTGTCTCTGAATAACACCGACTCTATGCCCCTGGCATTGGCCGTCACCACCAAAGGCCCTAAAGGTGTGGCAAATTGCAGTTGTTTCATGTTGTTGTCTCCTTTAAAGCAGGACGGGATAAACTAAACCACAGCTGAAAAGTTGCGTAACTGCGCCAGGGCGCCAGCTGCTCCGGTGTGATATCACCATGACGTTTTAAGGCTTTTTGCACACCTAAATCCCCCCCTAACCAGATATCCGGATCGGCAAGGCCACGCATTTTGCTATAGGCCACAGTCCATGGCCCTATACCTTTGAGTTTGAGCCAGTCATCCGGTGTGCTTTCAGGCTCTGCGATCACTGTCGTCGCCAACTGCTTTAAGGTGTCGCGTCTGGCTTGTGGCACTTTAAGCATCAGCAATTCGTTTTGGCTGATGGCTTGTGGCGTTGGAAACAACTTTTTCTGCGGGTCATCAGGTAAAGGTTCTGCTAACTCAGCGAGTAAACGATTCAGTTGAGTACGGGCTCCCTGCACGCTGACTTGTTGGCCTAAAATAGCCCGCACAGCTGCTTCAAACGGACTCCATAAACCCGGTAAGCGCAAACCAGACTCCAGCTCTTCAGCAAACACTGGCGCTAGTTGCTGTTCTATCTGCGGCATATTGGCATCTAAATCAGCCAACTGGCGTATACGTTGTAGCACAGACGTCAGCTCCTGCTGGCTGGGCCAATGCAGCTTTAATAACATCAGGCCAGCTTTGATTGGGCTTAATTCAAACCAACCATGCACAACACCTTGTGCAGTAGGCCAGCTAAAAGTCCGGCCATAGGCATCGCCATTCACCCATTCCATGCCGTCCAGAGTGCGTTGCCGCCAGAAATCCAGTTGGGCTTGCCAGTTCAGTGGTGGCCTATAACTCAGTTGTAATTCAATCACAGTGGAGTGTCCTGTCGTTTTTTTACGCCGGATTTGGCTTGGGCTGAGCAACAGTTGCTGCTTAAAGGCATCGTTAAAACGCCTGATGCTATGAAAGCCACACAAGGCTGCGATCTGATGTACAGGCAAACTGCTTTGATGCAATAGCTGTTTTGCTAACAGCACTTGCTGGTACAAGGCATATTGTTTAGGTGCCACCCCCAGATGTTGCTGGAAGAGTTTACGTAAATAACGCTCACTAATGCCAAGACGGGAGGCTAAAGCGGCTTGATCGCCATGCACTAAAGCACCTTCAGCAATCAGCTTTAATGCGCGCCTGACACTGGTTTCTACGCCAAGCCAGGCGGGCGATTGAGGCGCACTGTCGGGTCTGCAGCGTAAACAAGGTCGGTAACCCGCTGAAGCAGCAGCGGCGGCACAGGAGAAATAAGTCACCTGATGTTCAGCCGGAGCTTTGGCCGGGCAAATAGTGCGGCAATAAATCCCGGTGCTTTTTACTGCAATAAAAAACAGACCATCAAAACGGTTGTCACGCGATAAACGGGCTTGTTGGCAGACCACAGGATCCAGCATGGCAGAGGGCTCTTATGCAATTAACTAAACAGAGTGTACCTTGAGTAAAAGAAAAAAGCTGGCCGGATCCGGCACTGAAACGGACCTTATTTTCTGTCGCTTTCACCGCAGATGCGATGCAGCCTGAACAGAGGCAGCTATAGTTGAATCAGACCTTTACTGCTGCAAACGCTGTACCCCCGACATGAATGTGAAGGAAGGCCGTATGGAACAACACCTTAATGCCCCGCCAATTACAGAGTCAGACCAAGACAGAGTGTTGTTTGCT
>NZ_JAIWOI010000002.1 GCF_020217005.1 Rheinheimera sp.
GCGGATGCCGAAGTGACAGAACAACAGCAACCCTGCTGGACTGTGCTTATCGTGGATGACGAACCTGAAATCCATCAAATTACCTTAATGGCGCTGCGTGATTTTAGTTTTATGCAACACAAACTGCATTTTGTCAGTGCCTACAGTGCGGCCGAAGCTCGGCATATTCTTGCGAACAACAAAGATATAGTGCTGATTTTGCTGGACATAGTGATGGAAAGCGATGATGCAGGCCTGGTGCTGGTGCGTTATATCCGCGAACAACTGCAAAACCAGCTGGTGCGTATTATTTTACGCACAGGTCAGCCAGGGCAGGCACCTGAGCATCGTGTAGTGCTGGACTATGACATTAACGATTACCGCGCCAAAACCGAACTGACAGTGCAGCGCCTGACCACCAGTGTGGTGTCGGCGTTACGCTCTTATATCGCTATCAGGCAGCTGGCTGATTTGAATGATCATCTGGAGCAACAAATAAAAACCAGAACAGAGCAGCTGCAAACCACCAATCAGCAGTTACAGCATTCCCTGGCTGAACTGGAAGCGGGCGAAAAAGCCGGTAAACAAGTGCAGTTTAAAATGCTGCCACCAGCCATTTTTAATTGCGGCGAGTATCAGTTCAGTCATGTGCTGTACCCGTCCGAATTTATGAGTGGTGACTTTGTAGATTACTTCAGTGTGGATGAGCATAAAGTAGTGTTTTATATCGCAGATGTATCAGGCCATGGCGTGGCTTCGGCTTTTGTCACTGTGTATCTGAAACGTTTTATCAGCTCCAGGCTGGAGCGCTATCAGCGCGACAATCAGGCGACTGTGGTTGACCCAGCCGCTGTATTAAGCCAACTGAATAAAGAGCTGCTAAAAGACAAAGTAGGCAAACATATAGCGTTGTTTTATGCAGTGCTGGATACAGAAACCGCAGCACTGACATATGCCAATGCCGGGGCTTTTCCCTGGCCTATGCTGTTGCAACCACAGGAGCAACAGCAGCAACACTATCTGGAACTGAAAAGCACCCCAGTGGGCATGTTTGACTTTGCCTGTTACCAAAATCAGCAGTTGGTGTTGCAGCAAAACAGCAGTTTAGTGCTGTGCTCAGACGGTATTTTAGATTTACTGCCGCAGCAAAACACTGAGCAAAAATTGCAGTACTTATTGCAGCAAAGTTACCAGCACAGAGACATTGCCGATTTATTACGAGCTTTGGCGATAGATCCACAGCAGCAGCTACCGGACGACTTAACTATATTGAAATTAACCCGGCAGGCAGAACTTAAGTGAGGATGTTATGACGGAACAAATCCTGTTTGCTTGTGTGGAGCAGTGCTGTTATTTCAAATTATCAGGTGAACTGCGTTACACCAACGCCAGTGGAATGGACGATCTGATAGATCGGCTTTTTGGTGCCAAAATTCAATGCAGGCAACTGGTGGTGGATTTAAATCAAGCCAGTTTTATGGACAGCACTTACATCGGTTTGCTGGCGAGTTTAGCGCGCTATTGCCAGCAGCAAAACTTGCCCAAACCTGTATTGTTTTGCACTGTGCCAGCCGTGAATGAATTGTTGTTTAGCCTTTGTCTGGATCAGGCCTTTGATATAGTCCAGCAATCGACTGATCCTGGTGTGGACCTCGCCAGCGTTCAGGCTGTGCCTTATAGCGATCAGCAAAAAGGCCGGATGATCCTGCATGCCCACGAGGCATTGATAGCGCTGAATGAACAGAATAAAAGCCAGTTTCAGTCTGTGGTGGATCTCCTCAAACAGCAGTTAGGCTGAGCAGCAACCTGAAGATCTGTGGCTATACTCAAAGCGGTTTTTGCTTTTCTATAAACAACTTACAAGGAGACCATTATGTCCGAGGTTCAGGCTATTCCACCGGGTTGCTCTGCAGTATTGCCTTATCTGGTGATTAAAAATGCTGCCGCCGCTTTCGACTTTTATCAAAAGGCTTTTGGCGCTGAAACCATCATGCGCATGAATATGCCATCCGGTGCTGTGATGCATGCTGAAATGCGTATTGGCGGCGCGACATTTATGTTCAGTGAACAAAGTGATGACTGGGGCACTAAAAGCCCGGATATGCTGGGCGCGAGTCCAGTGACTTTAATGATTTATGTACCTGATGTAGATGATTTTGTCGAACGTGCTGCAGCGGCCGGTGCCACTGTGACTATGCCGGTATCGGATCAATTCTGGGGCGATCGCAGCGGCTGTCTGCAAGACCCTTTTGGCCACAACTGGATGATTTCTACTCATATTGAAGATGTATCAGAAGAAGAAATGGCAAAACGTTCTGCACAGATGTTTGGATCCTAGCTGGCAAAAATCAACATAACAGCGATTAGATAACAGCACAGCGAAGATATCTGCTTGTGCTGTATCTTCACACCTTCAAATCAATTTGCTGCAATAAACCCACTTCTTTATTTTCGGTAATAAAAATCGAGCTACGCTCTAGTCTGCCTTGCAGTTCGTTTTTCTGCCTTAAACTAAAAGGCGTGGCTATTGAATCGACGCTTAAAGCTGCGACCCCCATATCTTTGATGCTATACAGGCCTTTGTCTTCAGGGCGCCATAACCATAAATTTTCCCAAATCGGATCCTGTTGATCGATGAAACCGTTTTGATCGTCATCGTAACTGGCAAGCTCAGCAAAACCCTGTCCTGTAGCCGGACCAAATAATTCCAGCCCTGAGTCGATGGCGCCATTGTTATTGCTATCTTTGGCCAGGTAGTACTGGCCTTGTGCCAACTGCTGAATAGTTTTAGCGTTATCGGTCAGATTAAACACAGAGTTTTGTCCGATAAGCTCTACTGGTCGGCCGTTAAAGCTCATGACCAAAGGATCTTTCATCGGCTGCTCTGTGCGTTCGCTGTAGCTGAATTCTTCGTAGCTCATAGCAAATTGCATAGACCAGCTAAAACTACTGCCATCCTCTAACGCCACTGAACCGGAAAAGTCAGCACTGACAGACTCATAACGGTAAGACCACTCACGAATAGTGACGCCCGTTGCATTCAGATTTTCTGGTTGTTCAGGCAAAGCAGGCGAGGCAGAGCCATTTAACGCTTGATTTAATTCAGCCGGATCGACCCAAGCTTGCAACTCTTCCCCAGTCAATTGTTCTAACAGACGCTTTATGGTGCCAATAGAATACACGGCATTATACTGGGCTTTGTCACTGTTCTCTTGCGCGTCAGACTCAGCAGCTTCAGACCCTGCCATAGTTTCTGCCGCAATACCATTAGCCAAAGGTAACGGAGAAGTTTGAGTTAAACTTCTGTTATCCTTTGTTACAGTTGAGCCGTCGTTTCGCTCTGGACTCAGGCTACGGCCTGAATAAAATAGCTGCTGACTGTTAGAGCTCTGTTGCTGTTTGATGTTGAGGATTTGCATTTTGGTTCCCCTCTGACTTGGGCTTAACGACTGTATCGACCACAATTGTATAAACTTTAACCAGGATCGCTATTATGTTAGAAAGTTTTTTCCGTCAGTTGACGACAGATCCCGACAGCATCAGTTTTCAGCAAAGCATTGGGTTGATTGAAAGCCTATATGAGTTTACTGAAACAGCTTTTCGTAATGGTGACAAGCACAATGCGGCGGGCGAGAACAACGGCTCCTGCAAGATATTTGCTTTTGCATTGTTACACCGCTTGTCAGAACCACAAACGCTACAGATGTTTGGTGACTATTACCGGTTAGATGTGCTGGAAAGCCCGGCAGGACAAGATCACGCTAATATCAGGCAGTTTATGCAATATGGCTGGGATGGTATTGAATTTGATGGCCAGGCGTTAAGCCCAAAATCTGCTGTTTAAGCAGTCTGGGTTTTAGGTAAGTTGCAGATACGATTCATAGTCGCCTGAATTTTTTGTGGCGTAAAAGGTTTTGCCATAAAACCACTGGCCCCGCCTTCAACACTACGTTTTAAATTTTCGACCGTGCTGTGTGCCGACATGATCACCACATGGCATTGAGGGTTTAGTGCTTTAATCCGGCTTAGCAGCTCGTGGCCATTGCTGTCTGGCAGTTCAATATCCAGAAATACCACATTAGGATGCTCAGTGTTGATGGCCATCATCGCTTGTTGACCTGTGCTGGCTTCAGCTACTTTTTCAGCGCCCATAATGCGCAGATTTTGATTCAGGAAGTAGCGAACTGAACTGACGTCATCGACAATCAGAATTGAGGATTGATCTATAGTCATGCGCAACATCCTTGCTTAGTGCATTTATTTGACTAAGCATGTCCTGATTCAAGGGAAAGCGCAATAATTAAACGATATTTTCCCAATAAAACAAGATTATGAGCGTAACTGGCTTGGCAACAAACCTGTCCAGCGCTTAAATGCTCTGCGAAAATTATGCTCGTCCGAATAGCCCAGCCGACTGGCCAGTTCCTTGTTTGACATACCCTGCAGCAATAAAGCCTGTTGCGCAGCGCAGGCTTTCACTTGATCAAGCAGCAGCTGATAACTGCACTGATGTTGTGCCAACAAGCGTTTAAAGCTGCTCAAACTTAAGCCCCAGTGTCTGGCCGCTTCTTCCTGAGACGGCGAGTGACGCAATACGCTAAAGAGCCATTGTTCCAACTGTTCGGTAAAAGCGGTTTTTTCCGGTAAAGACTGCTGTAAATATTGGCACCAGTTGAGTTGCTGTTGCCAAAGCCTGGGGTTAGCGTCGGTAAAAGGTTGGTGTAGCAGGGGAATAGGAATAGATAAACAGCTTTGTAGTCCTGATTCAGGTAACAGTTGCCATTGATGTTGGAACAGCCAACCGGAGTCCTGATCTACAGCCTTGACACAAAGACTAAGGCCTGAGCTTTCTCCTAACTGCTGTTTAACTAAACCTAACAGGTAGTGTAGGACTAATTGTTCAATAAAAAGCTGTTGCTTCCCCATCACAAAGGAGGGCCTGAGTACAAGTCTTAGCTGGCCGTGAGTTCTTTGCAGCCGCAAATAAAACAAAGGTAAAAGCTGAGAGCGGAACCGGTAAAAATGCAGCAGCGCCTGTTGTAAATTTGCGCTGTATCTGAGCATTAACAGCAAAGGCGAATGGTTGTGATGCAACCAGCTTTGCGCTGTTAAATAGGCCAGTTCAGGACCTGGAAATGCTTTCTGGCAATTGCTGACCAGTTGCAGGTATTGTACCGGGCTGATTTTTATCGTCGCTTTGCGCAGGTCCTGCTCAAATAATTTAGTGCCTTTGAGCAAGGTATCTAACGCAAAACCGCGACGCTGGCACAATAAAATCATGTCCAGTGCTGTAGCACTGAACAACAGGGCTTTATCGTCAGCAGCCAGCAGCGCTTTGGTCACACCGGGCTCCATTGGCTTTGCTGCTTTTTTTGCTTCTGCAGCTGCAGCCAGAGTTGAGAGAGTAGTCGCTGCGGCTTGGTCACTCGTTGTGCCGCAGTGATTTCAATGATGGTCCAATGCAGTTGGGTGTGCAAATGCAGATGCAGCTCCCTGCAGGCATTTTGCACTAAGCTTTGGGCTATAGCCTGATTGCTTTGCGGCATCAGAATGACAAATTTATCACCACTGTAGCGGCAAACTAAATCGCCTGATCTGAACTGCACCAGCGTCAGCTCACTTAATTGTTGTAGCAGTAAATCAGCAGCTGCCATGCCTTGTTCTCTGTTAAAACGGTCAAATTGGCTGATATCTAACAGGGCGAGGCAAAAGGGCTGCTGATGTTGTTGCTGTAACTCGAGTTCGCGTTTCAATACGGCCAACAGATACTCTGGTTTATAGAGCTTGGTTAACGGATCAAGTAATTGGTAATGACGCAAATGCAGTTCGCGGCTGGCCAGTTGCTGATTAATAAAACGTTGTTCCTTGTGCCAGCCAATCAGACCTAAAGTTAAAATCAGCATGCCCAGTGGCGCAGGGATAGATTCAAGCCAACTCAGTAATCTGTGGCTTTCCGGATACTGGAAAAACTCATCCAGCAAGTTCAGTTGATATGAAATCACCAGCAGCAAAGAGCCAACATAAAGCCCATTAGTGACAGGACCTGCAGGTCTGCTATACAGCACCAGTAACAACCAGGCCAGAACGACAGCCAGACTGCTGCCTTCACCCAGAATATCCATCCAGTCTATGTCCAAGCTGGTTTTCAGTTCACCATAATTAGCTGCCAGCACTATGCACAGAAAAAACAACAACGCTGTTAAGCAAAGTTTAGCCGGGTGTTGTGAGCTGAATCCCATAGCAGAGTGCGCCTCACGCAGAACATAACAATAGGTGTCAGTCTGACGGGCGCAGATGACAGTCATATGACAGATATCTGTAAGACAGAGCTAAGCAGACCCCGGGTCCGCTTAGCTCAGGCCGTGCAGCTTTAGCGCGCTGAGTTGTCACAAAAACGCCGCAGAATAAATTCCAATCACTATAAACATATTCAGAATTGGGGTTTTCTTCTATGCAAATAAACAGCATGCAACCAAGCAATACTCAGGCGGCGAAAAAGTTTCGTCGCGCTTTATTGGCCAGCAGTATTAGTATGATTTGTGCTTCAGTGCTCCAGGTGCAGGCCGCTGAATTAACAGGTCGGGTAGTGGACAATCGACAAGTCTTATTGTCTGGCGTGCAGGTTAGTATTCCGGCGCTAAAGATCAGTAAAGTCACAGGCCATGATGGTCGTTTTGTGTTTTCTAATTTGCCGGAAGGTCAGTACCAACTGCAATTTAGTTATGCCGGTGTGCCGCAGCAAAAATCTGATGTCAGCTTAAGCTCTAATCAGGCGATGGGTGATATCACGCTGGCAAAAGTGGAATCCGGCATCGAAAAGCTGGAAGTACAAGGTCAGCTGGCGTCAGCAGGTAAAGCCTTAAGTCAGCAACGTTTTGCCAGCGGCATTGTCAGTGTCGCAACGACGGATGAACTGGGTCAGTTTCCGGATAAAAACGTCAGCGAATCTTTAGCCCGTTTAGCAGGTTTGTCTGTGGAGCCGGATCAAGGCGAAGGCCGTTTTATCCGGGTTCGTGGTTTAGCTCCGGATTACAATACAGTGACCTACAACGGTACTCAATTGGCTGCGCCAGAATCAGGCCGCCGTGCTGTGGCTTTGGACGTGATCCCTTCGGATTTATTGTCCTCCGTCGAAGTGACTAAAACCATAGCGCCGGAGCAGGCTGCAGGTTCTTTAGGTGGCACTGTGGATATTAAAAGTATCTCTGCTTTTGACCGCAGTTCAGATTTTTACAGTTTCAGCGCTGAAGGCAGTTACAACCAGCAGCAAAGTGAAACCAGCCCTAAGCTGTCAGGTTTATACAGCCATATTTTTGATGTGGCAGGTGATAAAGACGCTTTAGGTGTGGCCTTATCCGCCAGTTATGCCGATCGTAAATTTGGTTCAGACAACGTTGAGACTGGTGGCAACTGGGATATTGAAGAACAAGCTCTTGAAGAGTTTGAACAACGCCAATATCAAATCAGCCGTAAACGCATGGGCTTAGCACTCAACCTCGACTACCGTCCTGAAGGCAATACAGACTATTACCTGCGGACTTTGTACAGCAAATTTGCTGACGATGAAGTGCGTCAGGGTTTACTCACAGAATTTGAAGAACCAGTAAAAGCAGGCGCAGACTCAGCAGGCGAGTTGGTGCGCAGTATTAAAGCCCGTGAAGAAACTCAAACCATCAGCGCTGTCGTATTAGGCATGCAACAGCAACTGGCGGATTGGCAGTGGAAAGCAGAAGTGGGCGCCAGTAAAGCCGATGAAAAAACACCTTTTAGTCTGGCCGATGGTCAGTTTAAACAGGAGTTTGACGAGGGTTTAAGTTTCAGTGGTACAGATAAACTGCAGTTATTGGCACCAGAATCTGCGTATAACCCAGCAGATTATGAGCTGGATGAAGTGGAAGTAGCTGATACGTTTACAGAAGAAAAAGAGAAAAACGCCAAGTTTGATTTAAGCCGGGAACTGCTGCAAAGCTGGGGCGCTTTGGAGCTTAAAGCTGGTGCTAAATGGAGCGACAGAAGCAAAACTGCGGACGAAAGCCTGTGGCTCTATGAGGATTTGGAAGACGCTGGTCTGACGAAGCTGACCTTGGCTGATTACCCTATGGGTGATGCAGATTATGGCTTAGGCCGGTTTGGACCAGCCATCAATCCTGGCCTGTTATTGTCCGGATTAAGCACTTTAGACCGTGACGATTATCTGGATCCTGTCGAATCACAAATTAACGATTTCAGCGTCGACGAAGAAATTAAAGCTGCGTATCTGCAAGGCAGTTGGCAAGGCGAAAACTGGGAACTGATAGCTGGTAGCCGTTTTGAGCATGACCAACGTGATGCCCAAGGTAGCAAATACGACGCGACCACCGAAGAATTCAGCTCTGTGCTGTATAGCGGTTCGGAATCACATTGGTTGCCTGCGATAATCAGCCGTTACAGCCTGTCCGATCAGACACAGGTTCGTGCTGCGGTTACCAGTTCTTTAGTGCGTCCAAGTTTTGCTCAGTTGGCGCCGGCTTTTGTGCTGGAAGAAGACGATGGTGATATTGAAGCCAGTTTTGGTAATCCGGCGCTTGAGGCTTTAACTTCAACCAACCTGGATTTAGGTGTGGAGTATTACCCGGACAGATTAGGCGTGATGTCGGCCATGCTGTTTTACAAAGACATTAAAGACTTTATCTACGCCACGGACTTAGCTGGGCAAGGAGAATATCAGGACTTTAAGCATGCTGAAACCTTTATCAATGGTGATGATGCGACTTTGTACGGCCTGGAACTGAACTATGTTCAGCAGTTGCAAGGCATCAGCGAGTTTTGGGATCACTGGTTATTGTCAGCCAACTTAACCTTAAGCCGCTCTGATGCCCAAATCAGCTGGTTTGATGATGGTGAGCTGCTGACCCGTGATATTGATTTACCAAGTCAGTCCGACCAAACCGCCAATATGGCCATTGGTTATGAAGACAACAGCTGGAGCTTGCGTTTAGCGGCCAATTATAAGTCAGAGTATCTGGTGGAAGTCAGCGAGTTTGATGACCCTGCCTATGACTTATTCAGCGACAGTCAGCTGCAATGGGACTTCAGCGCAAAATGGAAAATCGACCCTGCTGTACAGTTGTACTTTAATGCGGTCAATTTAACAGACGAGCCTTATTACAACTACACGGGCAGCCGCGCCTTTAACGCTCAGTATGAAGAATACGGCCGTACTTTTGCTGTTGGTATTCAGTTAACCAACTGGTAAGGATGGCTTATGAGTATTAAAGCATATCTATACCCAGGTATAAAACTGCAGGGGCCAGTTGCTGGCCTGCTGCTTTTAAGCTGCATAGCCAGTGCCAGCAACACTTCAGTACCTGATGGGCTTGCACGTTATCAGGCCAGCGCCTTTGCCGACCGCATTGTACTGTTACCTGCCGGCAATGCCGCCAGCAGTCAGGCGGTCGGCTGGCGTAGCAATCAGGCGCAAAGCCAATTGCAGTGGGCAAAAGCTGTGGACGGACCTGCACTGGAACTTGAGGCTAAAACCTTGGACGTCAAAGGTACTTTAGTTAAAACCGACAATGGCTCAGCCTATTTTTATAAAGCAGTCATGCCGGGTTTAGAAAGCGACACCCTTTATGCCTACAGAGTCAAAGGCCAGGGCAACTGGAGCGAGTGGCTGCAATTTCGCACTGCCAAAGCTGAGTTTGAACCTTTTAGTTTGCTGTATTTTGGGGATGCGCAAAATAACTTAAAAGCGCATTTCTCGCGTCTGGTGCGTCAGGCGCAGCAGCAGGTACCTCAAGCTCAGCTGATGCTGCATGCAGGTGATTTAGTCAATTCCCGTTACGGTATTTTGGATCACGAATGGGGTGAGTGGTTTGACGCTATTGGCTGGGTTGGTGCTATGACACCTCAGTTGATTGCCCCTGGTAACCATGAATACCTGAAAAGTGAAAATGCCAAAGGGGAAGAACGTAGGGTGTTGGCTGCGCAATTTACTGCACAGTTCCAAAGCCTGAACAATGGCCCAGCGACTTTACAGGAC
>NZ_JAIWOI010000010.1 GCF_020217005.1 Rheinheimera sp.
TGCATCGCTTTTTTACTGCGTTACAAAGTGGCGGTCAGGTGATACTGCCGCCACAAAAGACATTTTGGTCGCCTTGTTACGCCATAGTGGTGGACCGTTTTGCAGTGCCCTGGAAGATTAATTGTGTGAATTGACTGCTGTTGGCAGTACAGAGTGTTCACTTTGATAAGAGCGACTTTATGATTATCAGCACTGTAGAAAAAACCGAATACCCTAAGTTATTGCACATTTGGGAAGCCTCTGTCAGAGCCAGCCATGACTTTTTAAAGGAAGAGGATCTGCAGGAATTAAAACCCCTGATCCTTGAGCAGTATTTTGATGCGGTTGAGTTACGCTGTGCCAAAACGAGTCAGGGTGAAATACTCGGATTTTGTGGTGTGCATGATGGCTCTATTGAAATGCTGTTTATTGCTCCGGCAGCCCGAGGTAAAGGAGTGGGGGCCCTGCTCGCGGCTTATGCCATCAAAGCGCAAGGCGCAACCAAGGTGGACGTGAATGAACAGAATGAACAAGCCAAAGGTTTTTACCTGCATATTGGTTTTTCTGTGATAGGCCGCTCTGCGCTCGACGGGCAGGGAAAACCTTATCCGCTGTTGCATATGGCATTGCAGTGATCTGGTGCTAGATACAAGTCCACAGATAATCCTTTCCAGCTTGTGTCGGCACATCAATCAAATAGCTGTTGGCCAAAGACAGCTGTGGCAGGTTTTTGCTGGTGTGTTTAAGTGGTGGTTTAATCTGCGCCTGTTGGTAGAAGGGGTTGGGGTTTTCAGAGCTTCCACTTGCCTTGTGAACCTTAAAAGCTGTCACTTCAGGCAATGGCGAAGCACTACGCAGGCGTAAATTACCACCTAAGCGCGAGTGGATTTTTAGCCTACAGACCTGGCCGTTTTGCCAGCTCATATCCAGCATAAAACCACCGCGCATCATCAGGCCTGTCACTGTTCCAATGGACCATTCCTGTGGCAAAGCCGGCAGCAGATGCACGGCGCCATCATGGCTTTGCGCCAGCATTTCAGCCAAACCTGAGGTGAAGCCAAAATTGCCGTCAATCTGAAAGGGTGGGTGCGCGTCAAACATATTGGGATAAGTACCGCCGCTTTCGGAGATTTTGCCATCCGCAGTCAGGGCCGGTTTGATTTGGTCACGCATCAGTTTCAAAGCCCTGTCACCATCCAGAAGGCGGGCCCATAAATTTATTTTCCAGTTCATCGACCAGCCTGTGGACGGGTCGCCGCGCTGTTCCATTGTTACTTTGGCCGCATTAAATAACTCAGGCGAACGCAAAGGCGATATCTGATTGCTGGGATAAAGCCCATACAAATGCGAAACATGACGGTGTTTGTCTTGCGGGTCGTCCCAATCCTGTAGCCATTCCTGTAACTGATGGTACTGGCCTATTTGCATAGGCGGCAGGCGCGACAGAATATTCTGCCAGGCTGGGATTTGTTGTTTGTCTTGTCCCAGAATAGTGGCAGCCGCTATGGTGTTGCTAAACAGGTCAAAGAGCAGCTGGTTATCCATAGTCACGCCCGCCGCTATTTTCGTGCCTGTGGCTTTGGGGGCATTTTCCGGTGACATGGAAGGGGATACAATCAGCCATTGTTTATCCGGCGATTCAATTAAAAAGTCTTCAAAAAACTGCACTGCAGCTTTCATCACAGGATAGACCTCAGCCAGATAGGCATTGTCGCCGTTGTATAGATACTTTTGCCATAAATGCTGACTCAACCAGGCGTTACTGGTAGGCCAGGAACCCCAGCTGTAATCAACGCCACCTGTGATGCGCCAGATATCGGTATTGTGATGCGCCATCCAGCCACGGGCGCCATACATGGTTTTGGCGCTTTGTTGCCCTGTAACGGCGAGCTCTTTAATCATCTGGATAAAAGGCTGATGCAGTTCAGTCAGTTGTGTCACTTCTGCTGGCCAGTAGTTCATTTGTGCATTGATATTTAAGGTGTATTTACTGTCCCATGGCGGGTCTTGTCTATGATTCCACAGGCCCTGCAAATTAGCGGGCTGACCACCAGGTTGTGAGGAGGAAATCAATAAATAGCGGCCAAACTGAAAATACAGACTGGCAAGCTCTGGGTCGTGTCGCTGCGCAAATAAGCGGATGCGCTGGTCTGTGGGTTCGACGCTGAATTCGCTGTGGCCCAGATCTAAAGTCACCCGGTCAAAATAGCTTTTATAGAGGTTGCTATGGGCCGTTTTACGATCCTGATAGGGGTGTTGCTGGAACTGCTGTTGTGCTTTGGCCAGATACTGCTGAGCACGTTTAAGCGCATCAGCGCTGATATCCTGGTAGTTAATAAAATTGGTCGCCATGGACAGCAACAGCACGACCGAATCGGCGTTTTCCACCTGGATCTGATGATTGGTTTGGCTTACAGTGCCGCCACTATTTTGTATATGCAGCAAGGAAACCAGTTGCACTTGGCCTTTGATGCCTTCGTGATCTCCAGATTGCACCTGCATCGCTACTGTATTGGCATTTTGTGTTGAAAAAACTGCCTTGGCCGGATGGGTCAAGTAGGCTTTAAAACTGAGCTGACCGGGTTTACTGGCGGTTAATCTGACCACCAGCACCTGATCCACCAGTGAGGTAAAAACTTCACGTTTGTAGCTCACATCTCCTACCTGATAGCTGGTGCTGGCCACTGCATTGGCTATGTCCAGGTCGCGATAATAATGGCGATAAGAGCTGTGAGAAGGGAACTCCAGCTGCAGTCGGCCTGCACTTTGATAAGGCATACCGTTGGCGCCCTGACTGGTAATAGTTTTAGCCGCCAGCGCTTCGGCCGCGGCATAGTCGCCTTCGGTGATTAAATGACGGATCGTGGCTAAAGAAGTCTTTGCCGCACTGTTGATATTGTTATGTGGACCACCAGCCCAAAAGGTGTTTTCATTCAGCTCTATGGTTTCATGTGATGGTTTGCCATAGACCATAGCACCCAAACGGCCATTGCCTAAAGGCAAAGCTTCTTCCCATAATTTAGCGGGTTGGTTGTACCAAAGTTTAAGATCTGTCTTAGCTGGAGCAGCCGCGGTAGCGAAAGCACTGAGTAAACTCAATAAGCAAAGTAAAGAAATTTGCACAGTTTTTGTCATCACCGCATGGCACCCTGATGGTCAATGTGTTGCAGCCAGATTCTGATGTTCAGGTTTAACCTTCTGATTTTGATATGTATATAGTGTTTATCGTTAATGAAGTTCTGATTTTTGTTTGGCTACAACAGACGGCGTCTTACTGATAGCCGTTTGATTGCGCGCAGCGCCAGTCGTTTCTGGCATTCAGTGCCAACAGCTCTTTGTGCTAAAATGCCGCCGTTTTTTAGCTGAGCGTCTTAATCAGGAGTTGTTGTGTCAGCATTATCATCTTTATATCCGCAGCCTTTGTGGCAATGGTTCGCGCAAATTTGTGCTATTCCACATCCTTCTAAGCATGAACAAGCCTTAAGCCAGCATATTCAGCACTGGGCGCGTGACAAAGGTTTAGCTGTAGTTGAAGACCAGGTCGGTAACCTGATCATTAAAAAACCGGCCACTGCAGGTTTTGAAAATCGCAAAGTGGTGGTGATCCAGGCGCATCTGGATATGGTGCCACAGAAAAACGCCGACAAAATCCATGACTTCACTAAAGATCCGATCGACGCTTATGTAGACGGCGATTGGGTTAAAGCCCGTGGCACCACGCTGGGCGCTGACAACGGCATCGGCATGGCTTCAGCTTTAGCTATTTTAGGCAGCAATGACATTGAACATGGTCCTTTAGAAGTACTGCTGACCGTAGACGAAGAAGCTGGCATGACAGGTGCTTTTGGTGTGCAGCCGGGCATGCTGGACGCTGAAATCCTGATTAACACAGACTCTGAGCAGGAAGGCGAAATTTACATGGGCTGCGCCGGTGGCGTCGATGCTGAATTTACTGTGCCTGTGCAATGGCAAGATACCCCAGCTGGTGTGATGGCTGTTGATTTAAGCTTAACAGGCTTAAAAGGCGGTCACTCAGGTGTGAATATTCACCTCGGTCGCGGCAACGCCAATAAACTGTTGGCGCGTTTTTTAGCTGACCATGCTACAGCACTGGAATTAGCTATTGCCAGCTTTAGCGGTGGTTCTTTGCGTAATGCTATCCCACGCGAAGCCACTGTCAGTCTGACTGTTCCTGCAGCAAAACTGACGCAGTTACACCAGGCTGTAGCCCAATTTGAAGCTTTGCTGCAGTTTGAATTAGCCGCTGTTGAGCCCGCTTTAAAACTCAGTCTGACCGAAGTGGTGACTCCTGCTCAAGTGCTTGCAGCTCAAAGCCAAAACACTCTGATCCATTTAATGAATCTGTGTCCTAACGGTGTGATGCGGATGAGCGATGAAGTGGCAGGTGTGACCGAAACTTCACTCAACATGGGGGTGATCAGCACTAACGAAGATAGCATTCAGGTGCTGTGTTTAATCCGCTCTTTAATTGACAGCGGCCGTCAGCAGATTGAAAGCATGTTAACGTCACTGGCACAGTTATCTGGCGCTGCAGTGAAATTCAGCGGTGCTTATCCTGGCTGGAAACCTAACCCGGATTCAGCTGTAATGGCGATAGTGCGAGACACCTATCAGGATATTTACCACAAAGAGCCGGTGATTATGGTGATCCATGCTGGTTTAGAATGTGGCTTATTTAAAAAGCCTTATCCGGATATGGATATGGTGTCTATTGGCCCCACTATTCGATTCCCACATGGACCGGATGAAATGGTCAATATCACGACTGTGGGCCAGTACTGGGAATTATTGCTGGCGGTATTAAAGCGTATCCCTGAACGCGGCTGATGCTAAAAGCTACTACTGTGGAATAGTCAAAAAGCCCCTTTTCGGGGCTTTTTTTATGTCGATGAAAAGACAGTCTGCTGCGACTATGTGTTGAATAGCAACACCTGCAGTGACCCTTGTATTTGGTTGCAAAGATGTTATGCATTTGTCGCTAAGCTATTGTGGCAACAGTTTTTTCCCGATAAGCTTTTGGCCTAAGCAAAAATGGAACAAGCAGTGAGTATTCTGGTGAAAAAGGAGTGAGCCAATGTCATGGCAATGCCAACATTGCAAAACCAGTATTGAAGACGATGACTTTGAAGTCTGCTGGAATTGCAACAGCGAAAAAGGCGCAGCCGAGCCTGCCAGCATAGCTCAGGCGCCAGCCCTCTATTGTTTGCGCTGCAACACCCAGTTAAGTTTTATCGGCACTAAAAACTTCCATGAAGGCACACGTTGGGGTGTATTGGGCGATATAGGGGAGTTTTTTGTCAATAAAGAAAATCTGGACATGTATGGTTGTAAGTCCTGCGGCAAACTAGAGTTTTTTATGACAGGCTTTATCGACCGGGCAGAGTGAAAACGGGTTTTATCGTGCACATTTCATCATAGGTAACGGATAGTTTAAGGGGAAGCTGAATGCGTTTTGCTCTGGTTATGTTTTTTCTGAGCTGTTTTTTGACAACACCAGTCCATGCTGACGATCATCCGACTATTCCTGAACGTTTGCCCTTATTGAAAGCGCTGGATGGGCAATGGCGGATGTCGGGTGATGTGATGGGCAAAGCTGTGACTTATAGCATGCAGGCCGGCCCTATATTACAGGGCGCTTTTACTGAACTACATATGGATGACGTACAGCGACCTTCCGAATATGAAGCCAGAGTTATATTAGGCTATGACGAAGAGAGCAAGACTCTGATCGCACACTGGATGGATAGTTTTGGCGCTCGTTATTCTATACCGCATGGTACAGGCCACATCACGGATAACAGCATTCAGTTCACTATTCCTTATGAAGGCGGCTCGTTCAGAGACACGCTGACTTATAACCCTGCCGCCAAAACCTGGCTTTTTGTGATAGAAGCCGCTAAGCCTGATGGCACCTGGCAACACTTTGCCCGGTATACCATGAGCCGCAGCTAATGGCAGAATAAGCGGGACGGGCTGATGAATCCGGATAAAGTGATACGTAGTCAAACCAAAAAACTGACTGACTTGCCCAATATTGGCAAAGCAGGAGCTGCAGATTTGGTTTTACTTGGTATCCATCAGCCTGATGATCTGAAAGGTCGCGATCCCTATCAAATGTACCAACAGCTTTGTGATATCACAGCGCAGCGGCATGACCCTTGTGTCATAGACGTTTTTATTTCCATCACCCGCTTTATGCAGGGCGAGGAGCCTAAAGCCTGGTGGGCATATACGGCGGAACGAAAAGCCGGATGGGTGGACTAAGGTCCAGGCCTATTGCTGCTGATCCTTTGGTTGCCAGATGGGGCGACGCCCAAGTCACTAATTTAAAAAACCTCAATGTTTAAAAGAGTACCAATTTAATGAACCAAAACGAGTTGAAAACTTTATTTGATCAACAAGCCTCAAGCTATGACACTCAATGGGCGAAAACAGCGCCGATACGGCATTGCCTGCATTTATTGCTCGACTCCATGTTTTCTGGTTTGCCTGCTGATGCAAGGATTTTATGTGTTGGTTTAGGCACTGGGGCTGAATTATCGCATTTGGCGCAGAAAAATCCGCTCTGGCGTTTTACTGCAGTGGAGCCCTCCGGCGCTATGCTGGAGTTGTGCCGGCAAAAGGCTGAGCAGGAAGGTTTTGCTTCCCGTTGTGTGTTTCATCAGGGTTATCTGGACGCCTTGCCAGAGCATGAATTACATGATGCAGCCACGTGTTTTCTGGTGTCGCAGTTTTTTGTCGATCCACAGCAGCGTTCAGCGTTTTTTCAACAAATTGCTGACAGACTGAATCCTGGAGCTTTGCTTGCCAGCTCAGATCTGGCCTCTGATACCCAGTCAGCAGACTATGATGTGTTATTACGGGCCTGGATGAACATGATGTCAGCCGCAGATATTACCGCTGAGGCGATAGAGCGGATGCGTGCTGCCTACAGCAATGATGTTGGCGTTTTAGCGCCAGCCAAAATAGCGTCCATCATAGCTGCTGGCGGTTTTGCAGCTCCGGTACAGTTTTTTCAGGCGGGATTGATCCATGCCTGGTTATCGAGGCGGGCAGGTTGAGTCTTTATTCATTATTTAGATCACAGTAAGTCGATGGCATCTGCTTACACTTTAAGCTCACCACGCTCTGCTTGCTTTGACAAGTGCTGTGCTAATTAGAGTTATTAAAGGTGCGGGGGGATGTTACTCATTGAGTTTCAATCCCTTCAGAATGCAGATAAGACAAGGACAAACTATGTGGCGTATAGTCGCTTTGATGATGTTGGCGCTGTTGTTTGGTTACGGCTTAATAAGAATTGGCGTTGGTTGCCTGTTGTTAGCTCAAGCGCTTGAATTAATCCAGGTCACTGACTTCGCTGATGCATTGGCTGAGGTCAAACGTTTTACAGCAGCTCGTGCCGACAAAGAGTTGGTCGCTTTTAGTGTGTCTGGATACTGTGTTTACATTATGCTGATGGGGTTGTTGTTAGCGTCCGGTGCTGTAGGGGTTTTCCGCTATAAGCTCTGGGGTTTTATGTTGCTTGGCTTGTATTTGCTGATGCACGCAGCACTTTTTGTTAACTACCAGGAAATTAATCCTAAATTATTTGTCCTGGCGTTACAGGCCCTTATGTTAGTTGTACTGCTGTATTTAAGGCCTCCCAGAGCGGCCGACATTGTGAAATAACTGGCCAGCTAAAAAGGACAAGAATAATTGATTTTACGCATTGTGGATAAGTTGATTTTTGGCGCAGCACTACTTCTGGCCTTGCAATTACCTTTGCTGGCAGAGCACTATCAGCAGTATTTGTCCGGGCAGTATAAAGCGACAAAATGGCAGGTTGACGGTTACGCAGCCACGGCAAAAGCCAATCAGTTTGCTGATATTCAATCCATGCTTGAGCAGCACTTGCAAAATGCAGAACCTAGCGTCAGAGATGATGCCAGACAAAAGCTGGCGACTATGGATGTACTGGCCGACCTCACACAGGGCATGGCTGTGTTTGAACAGGGGTATCTTGTTGAGAAGCTGCTGTTTATGTTGCATCCATCCAGGTACGGCAATCTGAAAGAAGTGATCCGTCAGTTTGCGCCTGGTATTCCGCTGAGCCCGGGTAGCCTGGCATTTTCAGTTCTGGTCGCTCTGTTGCTGAACCTGCTGCTGATGCTGCCTTTTCAGTTAGTGCGGGCAGGCAAAAGACCAGCCAGCATTGTGCGTAAAGCTTAGAAACTGTTTACCTTTTAGCGCAGCAGCTGTCGGGCAGGTTTTGATGCAAGGCAGGTAGTTGTGGTGCTGATTGCTCTTTTCGATCTGACTGCCTAATAAATGCGGCTGTTTAGTGAGTTATTGCTACACCGGATTTGCAGTGGAAAAAAACCGCGAACCCCCTTTATCCAGACTGGCGAAATGAATGGAAGCCAGCGCAGCGGGGAAAAAAATGCAGTAGCAGACGAGAGGTTAACAAAAAGCCCCGCGGTTTTCACCGGCGGGGCTTTTTATTGCGTGAGCGGCTAATTAGTTCTTAGCAGCTGCAGCTTTCTTTTCTTTCTCTTTTGCAATCACTGCATCAGCCACGTTTTGTGGACATGGTGAGTAGTGAGAGAATTCCATAGAGAACTGACCACGACCAGAAGTCATAGTACGCAGTGTAGAGATGTAACCGAACATCTCAGACAGTGGTACGTCGCCTTTGATACGTACGCCAGTGACGCCAGCTTCCTGACCAGAGATCATGCCACGACGACGGTTTAAGTCACCGATCACATCACCTACGTGATCTTCCGGAGTGAAGACGTCAACTTTCATGATCGGCTCTAACAGCTGAGCGCCTGCTTTAGGAATAGACTGACGGAAAGCGCCTTTTGCAGCGATTTCGAACGCGATAGCTGATGAGTCAACTGCGTGGAAACCACCGTCGAATACTTCAACTTCAACATCTAATACCGGGAAGCCTGCTAAAGTACCAGTGCTCATCATAGAGGCGAAGCCTTTTTCGATGGCTGGCATAAATTCTTTTGGAACGCTACCACCAACAACGGTAGAGATGAACTTGAAGCCAGAAGCTTGTGCGCCCGGACGAATGCGGTAGTCGATTTTACCGTATTGACCTGAACCACCAGATTGCTTCTTGTGCGTGTAGCTGTCTTCCACTTCACGAGTGATAGTTTCGCGGTAAGCAACCTGAGGCTGGCCTACGACTAATTCAACACCGTAAGTACGTTTCAGGATATCTACTTTGATATCTAAGTGCAGTTCACCCATACCTTTCAGAATGGTTTCGCCTGAGTCAACGTCAGTTTCAACACGGAAAGTTGGATCTTCAGCCACCATCTTACCGATGGCGATACCCATCTTCTCAACAGAACCTTTATCTTTTGGTGTTACAGAGATAGAGATTACTGGCTCTGGGAATACCATTGGTTCTAAAGTACAAGGAGCTTTAGGATCACATAATGTGTGACCAGTCTGAGTGTTGTTCTTCAGACCAACCAGCGCGATGATGTCACCGGCCTGAGCAGTTGTCAGGTCAGTACGGTCGTTCGCGTTCATCTCAACCATACGGCCGATACGTTCAGTTTTACCTGTGAATGAGTTCAACAGGGTATCACCCTTGTTCAGAACACCAGAGTAAATACGGATAAAGGTCAGGGCGCCGAAACGGTCATCCATGATTTTGAATGCTAAAGCGCGGAACGGCTCGTCAGCAGAAACGATAGCGAATTCGCCAGTCTCGTTACCTTCTTCGTCAGTCAGCGGCTGTGGGTTTACTTCAGTCGGAGACGGTAAGTAATCAACAACAGCGTCTAACAGTAATTGCATACCTTTGTTTTTAAAGGCTGAACCACAGTAAGTTGGGAAGAATGCCAGTTCACGGGTACCTTTACGGATACAAGCTTTCACTTGTTCCACAGTTGGCATTTCGCCTTCCATGTAGGCCATTAACAGGTCGTCGTCTTGCTCAACAGCAGTTTCGATCAGCTGTTCGCGGTACATAGCCACATCGTCAGCCATATCAGCC
>NZ_JAIWOI010000011.1 GCF_020217005.1 Rheinheimera sp.
GGGATATCTACCACTTTGTAGTTTTCTGGCTGGCCAGAATCATCCCATACGTAAGCTTTTTCGCTCAGCAGGTCAACTACACCAACGAACGTATCTTCACGGCCTATTGGTAAAGTCATGATCAGTGGAGTTGCGCCCAGTACGTTTTTCACCTGTTCAGTTACACGGATGAAGTCAGCACCGATACGGTCCAGTTTGTTTACGAAAATCAGACGGGAAACTTTCGCGTCGTTCGCATAACGCCAGTTAGTTTCTGACTGAGGTTCAACACCGCCTGAACCACAGAATACACCGATACCACCGTCTAATACTTTCAGAGAACGGTACACTTCAACTGTGAAGTCAACGTGTCCTGGTGTATCGATAACGTTGAAGCGGTGACCTTTCCAGAAACAGGTAACTGCTGCTGACTGGATTGTAATACCACGCTCAGCTTCTTGAACCATGAAGTCTGTGGTTGATTCACCTTCGTGAACTTCACCTATCTTATGGATTTTACCGGTCAGTTTCAGGATACGCTCGGTAGTAGTGGTTTTGCCGGCATCAACGTGGGCGAAGATACCAATGTTTCTGTATAAGGATAAATCTGCTGACATAGTCATCTCGATAAGCTAGGGTTTTAAAATAGTGCGACAATATACAGGAAATTATTCCGATTTGCCCGAAAAAAAATCAGTGCGATCTTCTGTTTTTTCGAATTCGCCGTCAACTGCATTTTTATGAACTTTGACAGTCCGGCAATAAAAGGCTACGAAGCGGTCTGAGCCACGTCATTCACCATGCCTCAACCTCAAACAAATAACTTTGCATGATCTCTGGTTTATCCTGACATAAATTTTTCTGTTCTTATATTGGAAAAATTTGCTGTTGTGCTATTTAGTTAAGAGGCTGGTTGTTCAGATGGGTACAACTGTGATCTGTAACTCACGCCAGTCAGCCTGCAACGCTTGGCGTGTTGCTCAGGCGCAGTGGGATCCAGACACCACGTCAAAAACTGGGGCGGTCACCGAAAAGCCAGACAGAGTAGGAACACTATATTATAAGGAAATCAGAGCAATGAGCGAGCAAACACAAACCAGTGCAACAGAACAAACGGTAGACGCGGAAGTGCAAGTATCTCCACCTATGACTGTTGAGCAATTTATCAGCGGCCTGCGAAATGGCGGTTTTACCGGCCAGATAGGTTTTAACCCCAATATGCCGGGTATGGTCTGGATTGCGATGAATATATAGTCCGCTTTTATCTTAAGGCTGGAGCGCTGTTGTGCTTCAGTCTTGAGCTGACTTCAGACCCATAGCAGTACCAGCAGCGCTATGATGCCAGCTAAGGCCAACATGCTATGTTCAATTCTATGTTCTGTCATTTTCTCTGTGCTGAGCTGCTTTCCCGGATAGAGCAGGTAAGCCAGATTAATCAAAACAAGTAGCAGCGCCGTCAGGCGGGCCAGAAACAACAAAGAGTCAATCAGCATCACTACTCCACTCACTACTTCGAACTTATTTGCTTATCACACTGTGATTTGCGTCGCCTTTATCTGGCTATTGTCTGCGCAAAGTCTGCTCAAATTCCGGATACAGACCTGCTGAAAAGGCTGGCAGTGTATAAAGCCTGCGAGGAGTCTTTCAATGTGACAAATTGCCGCATTGAAAGGACTCAATGACAGAGCGCTTCAAAAAAGCTCCCGCTAAAATTGGGGCTGCGACAATATGCCGCATCGGCTGATTCAGCTCGCTATGTGACAATAACGCTGTGTTAACTTTCTGATTTAAAGGCGTTATTTTTATGCAACTGTCCCGAATTCCCCGTTTGAGTCTGCTGAGTTTGGCCTGTGCTCAGGCTCTGTCTTTATTGTGTTTTTCTGCCGTAGCAAAGGAGCAATCTCAGGTAAACACCGCGGCTGAAGCTAGTCTGGAGCGTTTGTCTGTGTTTGGTCAGCGCACGAGCGACACTTTTGGTAGCAAATCCGGCATTTTATTAAAAGAGTTACCACAGAGTATTCAGCTATTGGATGTGGAGCAGATGCGGGGGCAAGGGCTGGTGTCTGTCGGGGATTTGTTACGTGATATCCCCAGCGCCAATCCGGGGTATTCCAGAGTTGGGCCTTATCAGTCTTTTAGTCTGAAGATCCGTGGTTTTGCTGCTGACCAGATGCGCAATGGTATGCGCCAGCGTTATTTTGAAGATGTGGATGCGTCCGCTTTGAACAGCATCGAGCGGATGGAAGTATTAAAAGGCCCATCCGGTGTGCTTTATGGTCAGTCGGCTGTGGGTGGGGTGATTAATCTGGTTAGCAAAACACCAGGGGCTGATAACAGCGGCAGTGCAGGCTTGAGGTTAGGTACTGACCAGCAGAGAGTTGCCAATGGGGATATCAGCAAGGTGTTGTCTGATTCTGTGTCATTACGCTTAACAGGCGAGCTTGAGCGCTCAGACACTTTTGTTGATCGTCAGCCGATGGACCGAAACAATATCAGTCTGATGCTGCAGCATCAGGTCGGCGACCAGGCCACAGGCCATTTTGTTGCTGAGTATGTTAAACGCGAAACGGACCGTTATGTTGGCTTGCCTGTCTCTGTGGTGCTGCCTGATCAGGATGAGGAAGTGCTGGATATCAGCAGCCAATTGGGTGAGCCAGGTTTTACCAGCCTGCGCTCTTTTGCACCTTTGTATCAGTATTGGCTGGATATTCAGTTGACCCCGGACTGGACACTGACGCCGCGTTTGCAGTATCAGGAATTCAATACTGTGTTTGGGCAGGTCAATTTACGTGCTCCTGTTGTTGGCAAACCTGAATTAATTAGTCGCACCGGTCGTCAGGGCCGTGAAAATGATGACTACCAGATAGCACAGCTGGATTTAAATGGCCGTGTCATGACAGGTGCTTTAGAGCACAAAGTGTTGCTGGGTTATGAAGCCGGACGGGAGCGGGGCCGTTTTACCCAGTCGAACATCAGGGCTGGTACTTTAAACCCTGTCGATATTAATAATCCACAGTATCAATATGACAGCCAAGATCCGGTGCTGGATTTTGCTTTTGATAATTTCTACAACCTGGATTCTGATGCCTGGTATCTGCAGGATCAAATCAAATTTACCCCAGATCTACACTTGATAGGTGCAGTGCGTTACACCGACAGTAAAGCTGGTAGTGGTAGCTGGGGGAGCCGCGCAGACTGGGTGCCGGTCTCATCCACGATCTGGCAATTGGGCCTGACCTGGCAGTTGAATGATCAACTGACTTTATTTACCGGTCATAACACAGGTTTTGATGTTGAAAGCAGCGCTGCAGCCCGCAGCAGAACAGGGGATGCGCTGGAGCCGGAAGAATCTGCTCAAACCGAGTTAGGCCTCAGGTTCAGTGCAGAACAGTTCAACGGCAGCCTGGCGCTGTTTCGTATTGAGCGTTTAAATGCGCTGACAGCTGATCCGCTGGACTCAGATTTTAGTGTGAACAGTGGCGAACAGCGCGTGGACGGCGTTGAAATGGAAGGCCGTTGGCAGTTGAATTCTGCTCTGCAATTGCAGGCTGGGTATGCCTACATGGATGGTCAAATCACAGAAAGTAATGATGGTGACCTTGGGGCAAAGCTTGGTGATTTAGCCCGTCACAGAGTCAATCTGAGCGCCAACTGGCAATACAATGATGACTGGACCGCTTTTGTCCGGGCGAATTACAGCAGTGGCCGGCCTCTTGTCACAGGTTCAAGCTGGCAACTAGATGCGTATCGTCTGATTGGAGCTGGGCTTAGGTATCAGCAAAGCAACTGGTCGGCACAACTGGCCGTGAACAACCTGCTGGATGAGCTGTATTACACCGCATCAGGCAATGGTTTTGTGGTCTATCCGGGTGAGCCACAGCAAGCCAGTTTACAACTGATATGGCAGTGGTAAGTGGTGGCTGAATTGGATCAGTTAACTACAGATAAAAACGTTGCTGGTGCCATGCGCGCTGTGTTTTTTTGGCATGGCTGGTCTGCCCTGATGATAGCGCCAGTGCTGCTGGTGCTTTTATTAACAGGCAGTGCTTATCTGTTTGATCGGGAATTTGATCAATGGTGGCAACAGGAGGCGCTGGAACTGACGCCTGAAGGCACTGCCGCGACTTTGGCGCAGCAACAGGATTTTTTACGGCAACAGTATCCGGACTGGACCATCAATAGGGTTGTGTTACCAGATGAAGCTGCTCATGCGGTACGCTGGCAACTGACAGCGCCCGATGCTGTGCATTTAATTTATCTGGACCCTTATCGCCTGCAGGTTAAAGCAGATATTGACCCTGCAACTCAACCTATGGCGATAGTGCGGCGTTTGCATGGTGAGCTGATGGCAGGCCCTGTAGGCGGTTATATTATTGAATGGTTTTCCTGCTGGACCTTGTTTTTGCTGCTGACCGGAGCCTGGCTTTGGTGGCCAAAACACTGGCGTCTGGCAGGTGTGTTCGTGCCACGAAAACGCAGTGATGGCCGGGTGCACTGGCGCGACTGGCATGCTGTGCTGGCTTTAGTCAGCTCTTTAGCTTTGGCTTTTCTGGTCATCAGTGGTATGCCCTGGTCAACCTTTTGGGGTAAACAGTTTGCGCAATTAGGCCGGGATTTTAGCCCGCAGTGGCATTGGGTAACGCCATCTCCTAACTTCCATTTACCTGACAGTGTCAAAACCAGAGCTGTGGACCCGCATCACGAACATAAAATGCAAGCGGTGCATGTGACGGGAGGCAAGGAATCCTGGGTAACAGAACATCATCCTGTACCTGTAAGCACTATGCAGCATCAGCCTATGAAAGCGGATATCAGCAAAGCCGAACCTTATCTGGACAGGTTGGCCTTGGCTACTTATGGTGCCGGAGTTCGGATTTTTTATCCGGCTACTGCATCAGATGTATTTAAAATCAACTATGTGCCTGATAAAGCAGAGGGGCAGCAGACACTTTATGTCGACCCCGTCAGCGGTGAACTACTGGATGATATTGGCTGGCTACGTTATTCGGCTTTAGCCAAAGTAGTGGAGTGGGGCACCATGACTCATTTAGGCCGGCAATATGGGGCGTGGAATCAGTGGTTGAATTTACTGTTCTGCCTGGTGGCGCTGGCAGCTCTGATCGCAGGTTTAACTTTGTGGTGGCGACGCAGAAAACCAGGCCGCTGGTTTCCGCCTTTGCAAAGCACAGACAGTTTGCCTTTGGGGTTAAAGCTAAGTTTGCTGGTGCTGGTGATTCTGTTTCCGCTGCTTTTATTATCGTTGCTGGCTTTTGCGTTACTAAGATATTGGCAAAACCGAAAAGTGAATTCATAAATCAAAAGGCCGGCGTTGCTGCTGGCCTTTTGATCGAACTAACAGGTTGCTTAGACTTCAGCCAAAGTAGGGTAATCGGTATAACCTGCCGGGCCTTTGCCGTAAAACAGCTCTGGTTTTGCTGGATTTAATTCCGCATCCAGCTCCAGACGTTTAGGCAAATCCGGATTGGCAATAAATGGAATACCAAAGGCGATAGCGTCAGCTTTGCCTTCTGCCAGCCACTGATTGGCTTCTGCTTTACTGAATTTTTCATTCGCAATCACAATGCCGCCAAACAACTGTTTAATCAGCGGAGTAATGCTGTCTTGTGCCGGGTGTTCGCGGGTAGAGATAAAAGCAATACCACGTTTGCCCAGTTCAGTAGCTACATAACCAAAGGTGGCGGTGCGGTTCGAATCACCCATATCGTGTGAGTCCATACGAGGAGCTAAATGCATAGCCACTCTGTCTTTACCCCAGACATCAATACAAGCGTCTGTGACTTCCAGCATTAAACGAGCCCGGTTTTCCAGCGAGCCACCGTATTCATCATCCCTTAAGTTAGTGCTGTCTTGCAGGAACTGGTCAAGCAAGTAGCCGTTCGCGCCATGGATTAAAACACCGTCAAAACCTGCAGCTTTGGCATTCAGGGCGCCCTGCCTGAAGGCTTCTACCACATCTTTAATTTCAGCCAGGCTTAACGCTCTTGGTTCTTCATAATCTTTAATTGGACGGACTAAACTGACATGACCTGCTGGTCGCAACGCACTCGGTGCCACAGGTTTTTCGCCACCCAGATAAATTGGATCTGAGATACGACCAACGTGCCAAAGTTGCAGGAATATACGGCTGCCAGCTTTATGTACGGCCTCTGTGACTAATTTCCAGCCTTCAACCTGAGCATCTGACCAAATACCAGGTGTATCAGGGTAGCCAACACCCATAGGGGTTACTGCAGTGGCCTCAGATAAGATTAAACCTGCGCTGCTACGCTGAGTGTAATATTCCGCCATCATAGCATTAGGCACGCGGCCTTCATCTGCACGGCATCGTGTTAAAGGCGCCATCACAATACGGTTCTTCAGGGTTAAATCACCTATGGTGATTGCATCAAACAAAGTTGGCATCTGTAGCTCCTTAAAGCTGTTCGTTTAGTCGCGTCAGAAAGTGTTGGATCACCTCTTCATTACGCGAGAAAAAACTCCACTGACCTACTTTTTTGCTGCTGATAAAACCAGCGCGTTGCAAAGTGGCCAAATGGGCGGACACGGTGGACTGAGACAAACCTGTTTTTTGATCTATTTTGCCGGCACAAACCCCAAGGCTTAGCGGGTGGTCCTGATCGGCAAAATAGACTTCAGGTTGTTTCAGCCAGTTTAAAATCTCCCGTCGCACTGGGTGAGACAGGGCCTTGATCATCTCGTCGAGTTCTGCAGAGCTCATCGTTTAATCCATATTTATATATCGCGATATTGCGAAATATATATCGCTTAAAATCGATATGCAAGCTATATTTTGTTCCGACCGGTACATTTTCATGCTGCTATGCTGATAACAACATGGCGAAACAGGCAAATGAAGCGGGTCGGCGATGAATACCTTGTTGTCAACTTTGGAAATTAGTCATAGTGAAAATGCACTTTATGTGCGCTTTACAGGCATACATGAGGACTACCTGATGGATCGTTATGCAGAAGCTTTGGAACTGTTTTACCAAAGCATGCGAGGCAAGCCCTGGGCGCGTATTGTTGATTTACGCCAGTGGACTGTCACTGCAGCTCAAACTCAAAAACTGGTTGAAAAATTACTGCAGCAGGATTTAAGCCGGGGTTTAAGCCTTGAATATGTGCTGATGCCACCGGACCCTATAGGGCGCTGGCAAGTTGAGCAGACATTAAACATGCTAAACACCAGCACCTTTTGCACATTGTTTCATCCGATTGAAGATGAAAAAGCGGCTTTTACAGGGCTGAAACAACAAGGATTTTCAGTGGAGTTTGGTGCTGTAAGCAGACATGAATCACGCTGTTGGAACGTTTCTGACACAAAAAAAGCTGACAACTAAATGACCCAATGAAGTGGTTCATCATCCGTTTTACAAAAGCTGCGTATTACGGCCCGTCCGGACTATGGTTTACCTAAAATTAAGAAATATAGTTCTGATCTTTTTAAACACCAGAGCCGTTTTTTAAGCAGGTTTTATGTTCAACTAAAAGGAAATCAGCATGAAATTTCGCTCTCTATTGAATTTATCCATTCTCTCTGCAGCTCTAGTGGTCAGTACCGCATCTTACGCTTCAGCTAAGGCTGATATTGTTGATACAGCAGTGGCTGCAGGCGGCTTTAGTACTCTGGTAACAGCTGTTAAAGCTGCAGATTTGGTCGATACTTTAAAAGGGGCTGGTCCATTTACTGTGTTTGCACCCAATGACGCGGCTTTTGCCAAAGTTCCAGCCGCAGATCTACAAGCCCTGTTAAAAGATAAAGCCGCACTGAGTAAGGTGCTGACCTATCATGTGGTGGCGGGCAAGGTCATGGCAGCTGATGTAGTGAAGTTAACATCAGCTAAAACTGTTCAGGGGCAAGAGCTGAAAATTTCAGTGAAAGATGGCGTCGTCTACGTGAATGACGCTATGGTGATTAGTACTGATATTGAAACCAGTAACGGCGTCATTCATGTAATTGACTCCGTTGTATTACCTAAATAACGCTATTTTTTGTTTGAAAAAAGGAGCCTGGTGCTCCTTTTGTTTTTTCAGGCCTTCAGAACTGCCTGGATGAATGTACTGCTGTTACACTGTTCCGGGGCAATATGATTTTATGTACAAGGATCAATGCTGTGGTCAAAGTGGTGCTGGTGATGGTTTTACTGTGTCTTAGCTTCAGTCTTACTGCGGCCAGTCACAGTGTAATCTGGATGAAAAATGGGGATAGATTGACAGGCACCATAACTCAGCAGAATAAAGATATTGTTTTCTTAAACTTACCTTATTCAGGTCAGGTGCAATTGCCGAGAGTTCAGATTGATCGTATAGAACAGCAACAGGAGGTCGCAGTGGCTGCGGTGCCTGTTGATACTACAGCTGGCCTGGTGAAAAACCAGCCTGTGCGGCATTATAGCGTGGATTTAACCGCAGGAAAAAAACGCAGTAGCAGCAATACAGATAATCTGGGTTTTAAAACAGCCTTTGAACAACGTGATGCGAATTTGCGGTTAACTTTCGACGGCAGATACGACTATGAGACCAGCAATTCCTTAAAGAAAACCCATAAGTATTTGCTTAATCCGGGGGCCGATTATTTTTTTGCGTCACAATTGTTTTGGCGTAATAAAGTGGATTATGCGCAGGACTTTATTGCTTCGGATTATAAAAATACAGATCTGAGTTCGGGCTTAGGTTACAGCTTTTACGATACCGCTGAACTAAGACTAGAGTTGATTGCTTTGGCGGGTTTAAAACGTACACACTTTAGAGAAACCGCCGGACTTGAGCTTTTTCTCGGTGACAGACAACGTCTGGATTTTCGGCATTTGCAATTGGAATGGGATTTGCGTTACGTCTGGCCCGGCAGCAGTTTTGAAATCTTCAGTGAAGGCAGTTATTTAAAGCCGGTTAATCAGCCAGTTCGTTACATCGAATTTCTGCAGGAAATTGATCTGAGTTCAGGTGTGCATTATTACCTGACAGAACGAATTCGGTTGTCTTTTTCGGTGGATTTAGACTGGTCAAAAATTGATGTGGTGTTGCCTGAATATCCCGGACTTTCAGTAGATAGCCGGGACTTACACCAAAAACTCAGCATAGGTGCTAAGTTTTAGCCAATAAGCTCAGCCGCTATTTGGAAACTGAGTTGTCGGGCTTTCGGGTCGTGCATCATACCAGCCAGCATCAATTCATCAGGTTGATGTTCGGCGATAAATTTCAGTAAGCCTTGTTTAACCTCGGCCGGATTGCCTATCACAGAACAAGATAAAGCCTGTTCGACATAAGCCTTTTCATGGGGTTGCCAGATTAAATCCATGTTTTCTACCGGGGCAGGCAATAAATCAGCGACTCCCCTTACTAAATTAACAAACTGCTGTTGCGCAGAGGTAAAAAGGTGTTTTGCCTGTGCTGTAGTTTCGGCGGCAAATACATTCAATGCCAGCATCAGGTAAGGTTTATCCAACTGAGCCGAAGGCCTGAATTGCCTGCGATACAAATCTGCAGCCTGCACCATCATCTTGGGAGCAAAATGAGAGGCAAAGGCATAAGGTAAACCTAAATGGGCCGCCAGTTGGGCACCATATAAACTTGAACCCAAAATCCACAAGGGCACATTCAGATTTTGTCCCGGTACAGCTTGTACCGGCTGATTTGGTTGTACCGGACCAAAATACTGCTGTAACTCAAGAATATCGCTTGGGAACTGATCTTCAGTTTCTATTCTGCTTCGTCTTAACGCTCTCGCTGTGAGCTGATCGCTGCCTGGTGCCCTGCCTAAACCCAAGTCAATGCGGTTAGGGTATAAGGTCGCCAGGGTGCCAAATTGTTCGGCTATCACCAAAGGTGAATGATTGGGTAGCATAATGCCACCAGCACCTAAGCGAATGCGTGAGGTGGCAGCAGCCAAATGGCTTATCAACAAAGAGGTCGCAGCACTGGCAATGCCCGGCATATTGTGATGCTCTGCCAACCAGTAACGATGGTAGCCCAAGGCATCAGCCTGTTGTGCTAAAGCTTT